>JBJMLT010000532.1:0-3111 GCA_045805165.1 Flavisolibacter sp. | reverse complement strand
TGACTTACCAACGGTAAGTAATGCAGCGGCCCGGGTTGGAATTGCCGGAAAAAGCTTTGTAATGGTTATAGACCTATCGAGATGTAAAAATTTAAAAAAGTGCCAGAGTGCCTGTAATCACATGCACAACATACATCCAGGTCAGAATTGGATAAAAGTACATCCAATGCAGGAATCAGAACATACGGCACCCTACTGGCAGCCTACTACATGTATGCATTGTGATGAACCACCGTGTGTAAAGGTTTGCCCTGTGGACGCTACATTTAAACGTCAGGATGGAATTGTACTAATTGATAGCGATCGTTGTATTGGTTGCCGTTTCTGCATGGCTGCCTGTCCTTATTCTACAAGAGTATTTAATTGGGAAGACCCAGGACTGCCACAAGAAGTGGCAACGCAACATTATTCATGTGAAACCAGCGTTCCTCAGAAAAAAGGAACTGTAGGTAAATGTGATTTTTGTCCTGACATGACCAGAAAAGGCGAATTGCCACATTGTGTAAGTGCATGCCCAAACGGAGTGTTCTTCTTTGGAGATATGAATGAAGATTCAGTAACAAACGGAACGGAAACTTTCCGTTTTAGTGAATTGGTAAAAGACAAGTCTGGCTATAGATTGATGGAAGACCTAGGAACAAAGCCACGTGTTTATTATCTCCCACCTGTTAATCGCAATTTTCCGTTTGAAGCAGGTGTTGAAAATCAAAAAGGTTAATCAAAACTATTATCGTGAAAACTTTTGCAATACAAATAAAAGAACAGGTACCAAATGATCTATTGCCGCAAAAATTTGGGATACGCGGAATTATATGGACATACCTTCTTATTGCCATATGCTCAGTAGGAATATATGCCTATTACAGACAGCTTACCAAAGGACTTATAGTAACCAATATGGGTGATTACGTTTCCTGGGGTATTTATATTTCCAATTTCGTTTTTTTTGTAGCCATAAGTCTTGTAGGATCTCTTATTACAGCTGTATTAAGACTTACCAATGTACATTGGAGCACTCCTCTTACGCGTATAGCAGAGATCATTGCAGTTTCAGCAATAGTATTTGCTTCCATCATTATCATTGTTGATATGGGCCGGCCGGACCGGTTCTATAATTTATTTTTATATGGCAGACTTCAATCACCAATAATCTGGGACGTAATTGTGATAGGGACCTATTTCTTTATGAGTCTTTTGCTTTTGTATTTTCCTTTATTACCAGATCTTAAGATACTGATTGATCATAATGGCAGATTTCCTAAATGGATGAACAGGTTCTATCTGTTTTTAGGATCATTCTGGAAAGGTTCTGCAAAACAATTCCGATTAAGTGACAAAGCGATCAATACGCTTTGCATTACAATTATTCCAGTTGCTTTTTGTATTCATACTGTTACATCATGGTTGTTTGCCACCACTTATCGTCCGGGATGGGACAGCACTAACTTCGGCGCTTATTTTATATCAGGTGCATTTCTTGTAGGTGCAGGTGGAGTTGTTGTTGCTATGTATGTTTTTCGCAGATACTATCACCTAGAGAAATATATTACCGAAATGCATTTTGAAAAAATGGGGCGCATTGTAGTATTGCTTGCATTATTATATCTGTATTTCAATATAAATGAATATCTGATCCCCGCCTTTAAAATGAAAAAGCCGGAAGCAGCTCACCTTATCAATTTATTTGCAGGTGAATTTGCACCCGTTTTCTGGTTTGCAATTTTGGTAGGAATGATAATTCCTATTATAATACTAATCTTTCCTTCCGGACGAAAACCGCTTTCTATGTTCATTGTAGGGATTATGGTGGTAGTTGGAGCATGGTTCAAACGATACCTTATTGTAACACCAACTTTACTTCATCCTTTTTTACCAATGCATGATGCACCTGCACAATATCACCATTACTTTCCAAGCTGGGAAGAATGGGCCATAGCAATGGGATCATTATCCGGTGCACTTCTTATTATAACATTTTTTGCAAGGATCTTTCCAATCATACCAATTCATGAAACAATTACTGAAAATGAAAGTACTAATAAATCAAAAATCGCTTAATGTTCTTCTCGGTTCATTACTTTCTATTTCATTGTATGGACAGGAAGTTAAAAAACCTGAGTTACTTGTAAATATGGGTTATTATATAATCAATAATAATTCTCAATATATCCAGGTTAAATCTCAAATTAAAGCCCAAAATAAAATACAGGCTGTTAAAGACATCAGCTTTCTAATTTATCTGGATAGTATAGCTGCAGAGAATCTTATAGCTAAGATTAAAACTAATGAAAAAGGGATAGCTAAGGCTGGAATACCGATTAGTTTAAAAGATAAGTGGACTTCGGCAACAATGCATACTTTCATTGCTGTGACCCAGGCTTCAGATAATGAAGAAGCAAGCAATACAGAATTAAAAGTTTCCAGGGCTAAATTATTACTTGACACGACAAATGCAGATGGAATAAGAACCGTAAATGTACAAGTACTGTCTTATATAAATAATGTATGGGTTCCGACTAAAGGTGTGGAAATTAAAATAGGGATCAGACGATTGGGTGGCGAATTAAAAATTGATGATAAAGAAAGCTATACAACTGATTCTACCGGAATGGTAAATGCAGAATTCAAGCTGGATAGCTTACCTGGCAATGATGCAAAAGGGAATATTACTGTTGTGGCAAAGATCGAGGATAATGACCAGCTTGGAAATCTTTCAATTGAAAAAACAGTTCCCTGGGGAAAATATTACAATCGTGTAAGCACCCTTGGCCAACGCTCTCTTTGGGGGACAAGAATGCATTCACCTATATGGTTACTTATTATGGCATATACGATCATTACAATAGTGTGGAGCGTAGTTATTTATCTGATCATTTTACTTATTAAGATCAAACAGCTGGGAAAGGAAAAGCCCGTTAATTCAGATAAATCAATTCTTCCTTCTGAAGTATTATTAGCTGATTAAAAAAAGAATATTTAATTCTCTTCTGCTTTATTTCTTTGATATTCCTTTACTCTGACAAATAATAATAAGGTGAAGGTCAATAGTCCTATACTTAACAAAAGGGTTCCAAAGAACCAATAATTGGAAATTGCAATTGGAAGATATGG
>JBJMLT010000531.1:0-6099 GCA_045805165.1 Flavisolibacter sp. | reverse complement strand
TTCAATTAATTCTTACAAAGCAGTAATAAAATTCAGAATATCAAAAAAGAAATAAGCACATTAAACCCGATACATATTTTTTAGTCTATCTCATCAATAAAAACAAACAATCCACTTTATGAAAATCAAAATTCTTTCATTATCCGCATTATTACTTTCTTCAGCCATTTTATTCAATGCCTGTAAAAAGGATAATACTTCCACGTCAACGGATAATACAACTGAGTTAAAAGCACAATCTGATGATGAAACACAATTTTCTACTGAAGTAGATGCCGTTGCCAATGATGCCAACGCAGCTCTGTCTACCAATTTAAGTATGAATGGAGGAAGGATGGAAGGCAAGCCCATTTGTGATGCAAGCATTGTAGTTGATTCAACAAGCAACCCAAGAACAATTACCATAACTTATGATGGAACCAATTGCTGGGGCAACAGGTCCAGGACTGGAGTTGTAACATTATCTATGCCTGCTAATATGCAATGGAAAGACGCTGGCGCTACTGTTACTGTTACTATAAGTAATTTAAAGATCACCCGCATTTTAGATAACAAAAGCATTACTATTAATGGTACAAAAACGATTACCAATGTTAGTGGAGGTCTTTTAATAAACCTGGCAGGTCAAGGCACAATTACTCATACAATTGCAAGCAGTGGTATGAGCATTACATTTGATAATGGTACACAACGTACATGGCAGATCGGTGAAAAAAGAGTATTTACTTACGATAATGGTATTGTAATTACTACCACCGGTACACATACAGATGGAAATACAACCGGTATAGTAGAATGGGGTACAAATCGTGTTGGAAATGCATTCACTACTTCTATTTCTACACCACTTATAATTCGCCAGGATTGTAATTTCCGTTTGGTTAGTGGGGCCGTAACCCATACAATACCTTCTGCTACAGCGACTGCTACATTTGGTCTTGACGTAGCCGGAAATCCTATTTCCTGTCCGACCGGAAATTATTTCTTTAAGCTTGTATGGACAGGTAATAATAAAACCTTTACTGTTATACTTCCTTATTAATAGTTTTTGAGAATGATATTTTAAAAACCGCAGCAATGCGGTTTTTTTATTGTATTTTATTTGCAATAAGAGAGCAAGAATTGGGTTGCAGCCTTTTGGATTGTCTTTTATTTTTACATAAACAGAACTATTTTATGACGGATATTAATTATAGCAGGATTGCGCAGGCCATAAAATATTTATCAGCTAATATAAAAGAACAACCTTCATTAAATGAGGTAGCAGAACATGTGCATATAAGTCCATTCCATTTTCAAAGAATATTTACACAGTGGGCAGGGATCAGTCCAAAGAGATTTCTTCAATATCTGACTATTGAAGAATTAAAAAAAGAACTTCATAATACCAATAATTTAATTGAAGCTGCAGAAAATGTAGGATTATCTGCTCAATCTCGCGTTTATGATCTTTTTGTAACAATAGAGGCGGTTACTCCGCAGGAGTATAAAACTAAGGGAAAAGATATTTTAATTGAATATGGGTTTCATAAAACTCCATTCGGAGAATGTTTTATTGCGACTACTCAAAGAGGTATATGTTCCTTAAACTTTATAGATGATAACCGGGAGGAAGTATTGAATGAATTCAAGTTAATTTGGGAAAAGGCAAGAATTATTAAAAATCCAGCTTCAACAAATGATTTAATTAATAAATTATTTTTAGAGCAAAAAAATAATTACGAGTTTAAACTGCTGGTAAAGGGAACAGGTTTCCAGGTAAAAGTATGGGAAGCTCTTCTTCGTATACCATTTGGCTCTGTAGCCAGCTATCAGCATATAGCCAATGCTATTGATTCTCCAAAAGCATTGAGGGCAGTAGGAACCGCTATAGGTCATAATCCTGTTGCTTATTTAATACCTTGTCACAGAGTTATCAGAAGCCAGGGGATGATAGGTGATTATCATTGGGGATCTGAACGTAAGGCTGCTATTATAGGATGGGAAAAAGCAAGGGCAGAAAATGGAAAAGATTCCCTTATTAAAAATAAATCGATTATGCATAATTCAATCGGAATGATTTAATTTTCTTTTTTATCATCCGGTTTGCATGTCTATATTAATTACCGACATTGGCTTATTAGTTAATGTCAGAAAATATCAAAATCCTCTTCGTGGTAAAGAACTTTCGGATCTTCCTTCCATTGAAAACAGCTATATAATCATTGAAGGTGACAGTATTGCCGAATATGGTAAAATGAGCAAGCTTCGCTATAAGGCTAAAGAGTTTGCATTCCACTATAATGCTTCTAACAGAATGGTGTTGCCTTCCTGGTGCGATAGCCACACACATATTGTTTTTACAGGCAGCAGAGAAAATGAATTTGTAGATAAGATCAAAGGGCTTTCTTATGCAGAAATAGCTGCGAGGGGAGGAGGGATATTGAAATCGTCAGAAAAACTAAATGAACTATCTGAAGATAAATTATTCAATGAATCGTATTCGAGATTAAAAGAGGTGATGTTGTCAGGTACCGGTGCTATTGAAATAAAAAGTGGATATGGATTGTCTGTTAAGGCAGAATTAAAAATGCTTCGTGTGATCCAGAGATTGAAAAAGACAACAAAGATCCCTATAAAGGCAACCTTCCTGGGAGCACATGCATTCCCCGAAAAATACAAGAGTGACAGGGAAGGCTATATTAAGCTAATTATTGAAGAAATGCTTCCTGTGATTGCAAAGGAGGGGCTTGCAGATTATATAGATGTATTTTGTGAAAAAGGATTTTTTACCCCGGAAGAAACAGAGCAGATCTGCATTGCCGGAAAACAGCATGGGCTAAGAGCAAAGCTTCATGCAAACCAATTAGGATTATCCGGTGGAGTGGAAACCGGCGTTAAAGTAAATGCAGTAAGTGTGGACCATCTTGAAGTAATGGATACTAAATCAATTGAACTTCTTTCTCATTCTTCAACTATCGGTACACTTTTACCCGGAGCTGCTTTTTTTCTTCGAATGCCATATCAACCGGCGAGGGAGCTAATCGATAATGGCTGTGCTATAGCTTTAGCTTCTGACTATAATCCCGGTTCCTGTCCATCCGGTAATATGAATTTTATTATTTCCCTTGCCTGCATACAAATGCGAATGCTACCGGAAGAAGCGGTCAACGCGGCAACCATCAATGGAGCCTATGCTATGGAATTACAGAATGAAGTAGGATCCATTACTACAGGTAAAAAAGCCAACCTGATAATTACAAAACCAATCCCTTCGCTTGCTTATTTGCCTTATGCATTTGGTAATAATTTAATTGAAAGAGTGATGTTATGCGGAGAATGGTTGTAAATTCATTTTATGCAATTGAAGCATTTCAAAAAATATTCTAAAAAGGATATTCTTTCCTACACACGAATCCGCAAATTTGAAACCAAAATGGGTGAAAGAATTCAGGTCCTGCCTGATCCGGATAAGCTGGAAGAATCCATTACTGGCCTTACTTCAAAGTATATTATCATAGGCATTCCGGAAGACATAGGAGTACAGGCAAATGAAGGAATTGCCGGGACCAGCACTGCGTGGCCATCTTTTCTCAGATCTTTTATCAATACTCAGAGCAATGATTTTTTAACAGGTGAAGAGATAGCGCTTATAGGGTATTTTGATTTCACAGACCTGCAATCCCTAATTGATAAAAATGCTTTTGATCATGATGAAAAAATTGAAGCCTTACGTCATGCTGTTGTTTCTATTGATGAAGAAGTGGAAGGACTTATTAAATTATTGGTGTCATCAAATAAAATACCAATAGTAATTGGAGGTGGTCATAATAATTCTTACCCATTAATAAAGGGAGCTGCAAAAGGGCTGAGCCAATCTCAGAAAAACCCCATTCCTCAAATCAATTGCATTAACCTGGATGCTCACACTGATTACAGGCCTTCCGAGGGAAGGCATAGTGGTAATGGTTTCAGATATGCTGAAGAAGATGGTTTTTTACAGAAATATTGTGTAGTAGGTGTTCACGAAAATTATATACCGCAAAATGTTTGGGTGGACATAGTGAATAATCCTTTTATTGACCTTATCACATATGAAGATATTTTTATCCATGAAAAAAGGAGCTTCAGACAAGCTGTGTCACATGCAATAAATTTTACGGATGATAATTTTTCAGGAATAGAGCTGGATCTTGACAGCATTGAAAATATATTAAGTAGTGCGTCTTCTCCTGGTGGAATAGATAGCCTACATGCCAGGCAATATATAAATTTATGTGCCGCGCACGCAAAAGCATGTTATTTGCACATTTGTGAAGGAGCTACTACACTTGCCAATGGAAAGTCGAATGATCTTACAGGAAAGCTTATAAGTTACCTGGTAACAGATTTTATTAAAATGAATCAGGTTTAAGCAGATAATTCTGATTCAAGAGACAGTATCTTTTCAAAAATGTCTTCGTATTGGATGTTTATCCTGATCAATTTGTCGGTTATTTTACTATAGTCAGATTCTATTTTCTTAAATTCCTCTACATTGGCATATATAGATGAATCAGCCAGTTTCTCTTCCAAAATTGCTTTTTCTGCATTCAGGCTGGCTAAATCCTTTTCTAATTGCTGGAATGTTTTCTGGTGCTTTTGAAGTTCTTTCTGGATCGCGGATTTTGCAGAAAGGTTTGAAGATCTCGCAGATTCGTTGTTAGATGCAGAGGATGAAGAGGGTTCATTCTTTGCCTGCTTTTTTATTGTCTGCTGTGGCTTAACCTGAGGTAAAGAACTTAAGGATTGCTCTCTTAAGATGGACCGGTTTTTCCAGTCAACCCATTCTTCATAAGATCCCTTAAATTCTTTGATCTTTTTATCAACAATCTCCCATATCTTATTAGCAGTTTTAGAAATAAAATACCTATCGTGGCTAACGAGAATATATGAACCCTGATATCTGTTAAGCGCATCAATCAGCAATTCATTTGAATGAATGTCCAAGTGATTGGTAGGCTCGTCCAATAAAAGAAAATTAGCTTTGCTTATCATTGTTTTTGCCAATGCTACGCGGGCCTTTTCACCACCACTCAATACTTTGATCTTTTTATCGATGTCATCACCACTGAATAAAAAGCAGCCTAGAAGCGTTCTTAATTCCAATTCTGTTTTTTGAGAACCTGCTTCTTTCATTTCATCCAGAACGGTATTATTCAAATTGAGCGCCTCAAGCTGATGTTGGGCATAAAAAGCATCTTCAACATTGTGGCCCCATTTTCTTTCTCCTTCAAATGATTCAGTTCCTGCAATGATCCTTAATAATGTGGATTTCCCTTTTCCATTGGCTCCGATCAATGCGATCTTATCACCTCTGTCAATTTCAGCTTTTGCGTTTTCAAGTATTTCTATTTCCTTGAAGTGCTTACTTAAATGCTTTAATTCCACTAAAACTTTTCCGGGTGTTTTTTCTATGCTGAAATTGATCTTTATATTGGGTCTTTCTATTTCAACATCCTCTATCCTTTCCAACTTATCCAATCTTTTCATAGCGCTTTGCGCCTGGGCTGCTTTTGTAGCTTTCGCTCTAAATCGTTCAATAAATCTTTCCTGTTGCCTAATATATTCCTTTTGATTTTCGAAAGCTCTTTGCTGTAATTCTATTCGCTGCTGTTTTTCAGTCTCATAAAAATCATAATTACCGTTATAGAAATGCAGTTCTTTCTGATATAGCTCAACGATCTTCTTTACCATTCTGTTAAGAAAGTATTTATCGTGGCTTACAATAACTACAGCACCCTTATAATGCTGAAGGTATTTTTCCAACCATTCGATGGAAGGGAGATCAAGATGATTAGTAGGTTCGTCGAGTAAAAGAAGATCGGGTTGCTGAAGGATCATTTTTGCCAGCAAAACTCTCATTCTCCAGCCTCCGCTAAATTCCTTATACGGCCTTCCGAGATCGCTATTGTTAAAGCCCAGCCCCTGAAGTACTTCTTCTGTTTGATGTTCTATGGAATAACCACCAGCCTCCTCAAATTGATGAAGCTTTTCACTATATGCGAATAACAGATCTTCGGATGAATCCGTTTCCAATTGCCTTGTAATTGCTTCTAACTCCTTTTCGATCTGTTTTGC
>JBJMLT010000530.1:0-6677 GCA_045805165.1 Flavisolibacter sp. | reverse complement strand
AATCTTCCCAGATCGGCGAATTTATAATCGCGGTAATTAGAAAATCCGGCATTATGCGCAATCAGATCTCTTTTTTCAAGCAGCTTACTAAAAAGGTCATTGAGTTGGTCCTTATCCTCTAATCTTCTGTCCTGAATTTTAAAATACACTTCCTCCCTTAAATGACGTGAAGGGTTTTCTAAAAATTTGGCTGCCTGCTGTAATGTATATTCCCTTCCTTCTATTTCTACAGTCATTTTTCCCGTAATAACACCATACTGTTGTGCGAGAACTGCTATATCTGCCTGAAGAGGTATATTCTGATCTCTGAAAAGCTCTATATTCTTTTTTACGTTTCGCAGATACACGAAATATTTTTGCTGATCGAGCTGCCTTGTATATTCATTATTGAGAAGCTTGTGGTTTAATTTATCTGAATAAGGCTGTATCCTTGGCTGAATTTCCATAACGAAATAGGTAAAGGCTTCTTCAAGTTCCTTGTTCTCTGTATCGCAGGTCATTTTAATCTGACGCCATGCCGCATCTTCACCTATTACGGCTTCCAGCTCGCTAATATCCTGCAGCCATTTTTCAAGTTCCTTTACAGAATTAATTGGCCTTTCCAATAACTCTTTCAGGAAAGGTTCAAGAGTTTCCCAATCGGTTATTTTAAAATTTTTGGGTAAGAAGTTTCTAGGTATGCTAGTGATCTGCGCTGTATATTCCATATTGAATCAGCCTTTACTGTTTGAACTATTTAGATAATATCAGGCAACAAGTTTTGTGCTAAAGAGAGTTTTACTTTTTTCCTTTTGCAGTTTTTTTAGGTTTGTCTGCTTTAGCAGGAGTATCTTTCTTTGCAGTTTTTTTTGCTACAGGTTTTGCTTCTTTTTCCGCAGCTTTTTTTGCCGGAGCTTTTTTAACCTCTGCCTTTTTCTCTAATGGTTCTTTTTTCTTCGGTTCTTCCGCGGTCTTTTTAGGCTTGGCTTTTTCTTCTTTTACTTCCTGAGATTTTACTTCTGCTTTTTTCGGCTCGGCTTTTTTAGATGGAGTAACCGGTTCCTGTATTTCTTCAGGTACTTCTTCCTTTACAGTAAAATCAATATTATTTTGATTGAGAACTTCATACCACCTGATCATTTTTTTCATATCACTGGCATACACTCTTTCAAAATCGAGATCCGGATATACTTTTTCAAAGTATGATCTAAGGGCCTTATTATCTTTTACATCAGGCAGGTTTGCTCCACTGTTTTTCATGGATGTAAATATATCCGCCAACACAACATTTTCTCTATTAGTATATACTTCAATACTTTCCAAGTGTGAGAGATTATGAACCCTTGATGAAACGAACCTTGTGCTTTTATCTTCGAGTGAGCGAACGATAGCGCCGTCACTTTTACTGCTTATTACTTCGTACAGGCCAGGCATACCGGTAACTGCAACTATTCTGTTATAATCCATAATCTGTTTTTTGGGGTTGCAATATAAGTTGTTTATTAAGATTCCCCGCCCAGCAATTATTAGCCTTAATTAACCTGGTTTAAAAGAATAAAGGCATGGTTTTTAATACTTTTCAAGCTGATAGCCCAATTAATATATGTTTAGAAGAATACTAATCGTCAGTCTGGCAATACTTTTTGCAATAGATCTAAGTGCACAAACACATACTCTTACAGGTACGATTGTGGACCAGCAGGCTAAAACACCTTTAGCGGGAGCCACTGTAAGGATTTCTTCCATTCATGATTCTACTTTCCGTATTAATTCTGTTACCGATTCTTTGGGAAAGTTTACCTTTTCAAACCTTGCGAAAGATACCTTTCAGCTTTCTATTTCATTTGTAGGCTATAATCCTGTATCACAAATGGTTCGCATAGATACAACAGACCTAAATATCCATATTTCGGCAGTTCCGAATACATCTCAGGAACTAGCTACGGTTATAGTAACAGTTAATATATCTCCCGTTACACAAAAAGGGGATACGGTACAAATCAATGCCAGTCAGTATAAAGTTAATCCCGATGCGAGTGGAGAAGACCTCGTAAAGAAAATGCCTGGCATAACGATCGAAAACGGACAAGTTAAAGCACATGGTGAAAATGTACAAAAAGTGACTATTGATGGCCGGGATCTATTTGGTGATGATGCTACTGCTGCCTTAAGAAATTTGCCGGCAGAAGTGATCGATAAGATCCAGATCTTCGACAGGTTAAGCGATCAGGCTCAATTTACCGGATTTGATGATGGCAATACTACAAAAGCTATTAATGTAGTAACCAAAGTGAATATGCGTAATGGTCAGTTCGGAAGAGTTTTTGCTGGCTATGGAACAGATAACAGATATAATATAGGTGGAAATGCTACAATTTTTAAAGGCAATGAACGTATATCCATTGTTGGATTGGTTAATAATATCAACCAACAGAATTTTTCTCAACAAGACTTATTAGGAGTTACCAGCAATGCACAACGCGGAGGCGGTGGCGGAGGACCACGCGGAGGCGGCGGTGGGCCAAGAGGAGGAAGTGGAAATCGAGGATCAGGTGGAGGAAACCAGGGCGGAGGAAATTTTGGCGGATTTGGAAATAACGCCAACTTTTTAGTAGGTCAGCAAAATGGAATTAACCAGACCAATTCATTTGGAATTAATTATTCCAATATTCTTAGTCCTAAAGTAACTCTGTCTGGAAGCTATTTCTTTAATAACACGCAGAATACAACCAATGAGATCTCTAATGTTCAATATTTCTCTACTAAATTACCTAACAGGGCGGATACAACTTATTCCACAAGCAATAATATTAACCATCGGGTGAATCTGCGACTTGAATACAAGATCGACTCATTTAATCAATTGATCGTTATTCCAAATTTGGGATTTCAAAATAACAGAACCGATCGTATACGGGTATCTAATAGCATGTTCTCATCGGGAGTTGAATCAAATATTACAAGGAATTCATCAACTGCCCACACTTGGGGAAATAATTTGAACAATACACTTCTTTTCAGACATGCATTCCACAAGAGAGGCAGAACAATTTCATTTAACCTGAATACTTCATACAATGAACGAAATGGAAATACTTATGCAGATGCAGACCAACGCTTTTATGATTCAACGGGAGTTTTTGCAGCAGACAGTATTTTAAAGCAGAATACAATTCAAGATAATCATGGATATCAGCTTTCGGGAAATGTAGCATACACAGAACCTATTGGCGCCAATTCACAACTGCAATTAAATTACAATCCAACCTATTCAAAAAGCATGGCTGATCAAGAAGCCTACAGGTTTGATAATACTGCAGGTAAATATTCTGTGTTTGATACTCTTTTGTCAAATAAATTTAATAATACATATCAGGCGCAGAATGGGGGGATTGCTTATCGCTACGGAAATAAGGATAACCAGTTTTCTATAGGGGCCAGTTATCAACATTCACTTTTAACAAGCGACAGATCGTTCCCAACTGCTTTACAGGTAAATAAATCTTTCGATAATATTTTACCGAATGCCTTTGCCCGTTTTAAATTATCAACACGAAGCAGCCTTCGCTTGTTTTACAGAGCATCTATCAATCAGCCATCGGTAACACAGTTGCAGGATGTATATGATATTACCAACAGACCTTTTATAACTGCCGGGAATCCTGATCTAAAGCCACAGTATAATAATACGCTCAGTACCCGTTATACATTTACCAATACGGCTAAAGGAATTGTATTTGTTGGAAATATATTTATGCAGGCCGCTAATAATTACATTGCCAATGGAACGTGGGTACCTGTAAGGGATTCAATGATCAATAATAAGTTCCTTATTTACTCCGGAGAACAGCTCACTAAGCCTGTGAATATGAATGGTTATTTGAACTTAAGATCATTTTTGACCTTCGCTATTCCCGTTAAATTCATTAAATCGAATATCAATTTTAATGGAGGTGTTACCTATAATAAATTACCAGGCATACTTAACAATGTAAATAATATATCCAAAACACTTACTTATACATTGGGTACAGTTATAGGAAGCAATATTAGCCAATATGTTGACTTTACTGTTTCGTACTCCGCAAATATCAATAATGTAAAAAATGAGACTGACCCTACTTTAAATGATAATTACTTTCAGCAGACAGCAGGAATATTTTTAAATCTGTTAACTAAATCGGGATGGTTCTTTCAAAATGACCTGAATAATCAGTTATATTCAGGACTAACAGTGGGCTTTAACCAGAATTATACTATCTGGAACATAAGCGCAGGTAAAAAGTTCTTTAAAGATCAAAAAGGTGAATTGAAATTAACTGTATTCGATCTTTTGAAGCAAAACCGAAGCATTACACGTAATGTAACTGAAACCTATATTGAAGATGTACAAAACCAGGTATTGAAGCAATATTTTATGCTGACATTTACGTATAACCTACGCAACTTTGGCTCAGCCCCAAAGGCTTCTAACAATCGTAACCGATCAAATCGTTCATTTGAAGGGGGCTAATGTTATTGATTATTAATTATCAGGAGCGGTTGAAGTATAATCATGGCTGAGTTTTATCTATTGGCAGCGGACTATAAACAATGACTTAACTTTTAACTTCTTCCACAACTTTTTCAATCCTCTTCTTCAAGACATCATATTCTGTATACCCCTGTGCTAATAAGTAAAACTTGGAATTACTCACTTGTAATAATACTGTTGGGAAGCCAGTAACATTTAATTGCTTTACTAAAGCAAATTCGTAGTAAGCTTTTTCTTTGTATTCTTCACTATGGAGCTTTGAATAAAAATCATCGTCGGATAAATTGTACTTATTTACTAAATGGCGGTAAGCCTCATCGTCTGTAAGATCTCTACCTTCATAGTTTAAGGCATATTGAATATCTGCAGCTATTTGAACAACACTGTCAGGAAAATATTCTTTAAATATGCATAGGGCTATTGCAGGCTTCGTAGATTCAGGGAACCAATCGCTTTTGTCGGGTTTGAACATATGCCATAAAAAGTCTTCGCCAAATTGAATACCTGTTAGTTCTTCCACATTCTTATATGCTTTTTGTACATACGAAGCAATCGCACTGATGTGACGAGGATTTTCTTCGAAGATCATTCCCCCAGATAATACTTCAAAATGAAATTGATCCTTGTATTCTTCTGCTATGCGGGTCATTACTTTACTAAATCCATAGCACCAGCCGCACCAAGCATCATAACAATAGATAATTATTGGTTCCATCTTATTTCATTCGTTTACCAGTAATCTCTTCAAATTTGGTATCGTAATCCTTTCTTAATGTACCCATAAGACGGTCCCAAATAGTGAAGTACAAACCATAATTCCCTTTAAAATATTGATGATGGAGATTATGGTTCACTGATGTATTAATCCACTTGCCAATTCTGCTTTTGTTAAATCCGACCGGATAAATTTCATATCCAAGATGACCATATACATTGTACAATATCATAAACAGAAAGAACAAAAACAGATGGAAAGGATGGATTGGTAGGGTAAATAGAAATACAACAAATACGCCAGCTTCTACTATGGCTTCCAATGGATGGAATGAATAGGCAGCCCAAGGCGAAGGATTTACCGATTTATGATGAACCAGGTGAAATAATTTAAACAATTTCCTATTGTGCATTAAACGATGAGTCCAGTAGAAATAAGTATCATGAATAAATACATTAAAGGATAAGCAAGAAAAAAATAGAACCATCCATACTTATTAATATTCGTATAAAAAGTAGTATGCTTTGCTATAGCAGGGTAATGCAAAATAATAAGAGGAACGAATGCAAATATTCCAATAGTAACAATAGAATATCCGATCTCACGGAAATAATCTGAATATGCAGGAATCTTCTTTTGAATCTTCTTATAAAAAATCCTTCTGTGAAAAACAATATAATACAACAAAAAGAACAGCCCAGCAATTACAAAATATCGAGTTCCAATGATCTTAATATAATGCCAATAAAACTCCATTATAAAATCTAACCTTTTAAAAACCTCAAATAAAAGAAGAATCTTTGGCTTAAAAAACCTGATCTGCTATCTTCAATATGCAATTTTCTAATGCGCTTCCAGCCAATTATCTCCAACTCCAACTTCCGCAACTACCGGTACTTCATTAGGCAATGTCATTGCTGATTGCATACAGTCTAAAATTACCGGCTTTATTTTTTCTACTTCCTCTTTTACAGCATCAAATACAAGCTCATCATGCACCTGCATGATCATTCTGGATTTGAACTTATGTTCTTTGAATGACTGATGCACTTTTACCATGGCCAGCTTGATCATATCGGCTGCAGTTCCCTGAATGGGAGAATTAATGGCATTTCGCTCTGCATAGCCGCGCACAGTAAAGTTGCCTGAATTAATATCCCGTAACCATCTTTTTCTTCCGATTACTGTTTGAACATAGCCATGCTCACGACAGAAATTGATCATGTCATCCATGTACCTTGTAATGCCTGCGAATTCTTTTTTATAATTGTCAATGATGATTTTTGCTTCTGAGCGGCTTATGCCAAGGTTTTCAGCTAATCCAAATGCACCCTGACCATAGATGATTCCGAAGTTGACACTTTTAGCTTTCCGGCGCATGTCTTTAGTAACTGCCTCTTCCTCCACTCCATATACTTTAGCTGCGGTAGCCGTATGTACATCTTTATT
>JBJMLT010000529.1:0-7564 GCA_045805165.1 Flavisolibacter sp. | reverse complement strand
GAAGATGGTACTACCTGTTATGGTAAAGCATTTGGAGCTATAGGTACAACAGGTGGTGAAATATGCTTTAATACAGGAATGACCGGGTATCAGGAAGTATTTACAGATCCGAGCTACTATGGTCAGGTATTGATAATGAATAACGCGCATATCGGTAATTATGGAGTAAAAGATGAAGATGTTGAAAGCGATAGCGTTAAAATAAAAGGCCTGATCGGAAGAAACCTTGAGGAATTATTCTCCCGTCTCACTGCCAAAGGCTCTTTAGATGAATATCTCAGAAAGCAAAATATAGTTGCCATTGAGGGAGTTGATACACGGGCTCTTGTAACACATATACGTAATAAGGGAGCAATGAATTGTATTATTTCTTCTGAAATAACTGATGCAGAGGTATTAAAAAATAAATTAAAAGAAGTACCAGATATGTCCGGCCTTGAACTCGCTTCCATAGTAAGTACAAAAGTCGCTTACGAATTAGGCGACCCTAAATCTCCGATTCGCATAGCAGTTCTGGACTATGGCACTAAAAGGCATATACTTGATTGCATGGTAGAACGGGGCGCTTATGTAAAAGTATTTCCTGCAAAAACATCATTACACGAGTTAAAGACGTTCAATCCTGCCGGTTATTTTATCAGTAATGGTCCCGGCGATCCTGCATCCATGGATTATGCCGTAAGCACTTTAAAAGATATTCTTCAAGAAGAAAAGCCAACATTCGGCATCTGCCTTGGCCATCAGTTACTTGCTTTGGCAAATGAGATACCTACATTTAAAATGCATCATGGTCACCGCGGCATGAACCATCCGGTAAAGAACCTGATCACTGGCAAATGTGAGATCACTACTCAAAACCATGGCTTTGGAGTTGATCCGGAAGCAATAAAGAAAACAAAAAATATAGAAGTTACCCACGTTAATCTGAATGATCACTCTATAGAAGGTATTAGAATAAAAGGAAAACCGGCGTTTTCTGTTCAATACCATCCGGAAAGCACTCCCGGCCCTCACGACAGCAGATACCTGTTCGATGAATTCATTTCACTTATTAAAGAGAGTATGAATTAAATTCGTATTAATGAAGATAGCCATCATTAATGGACCAAATTTAAACCTGCTTGGCAAAAGGGAAACTGATATATATGGTTCCATGCCTTTTGAGGAATACCTTAAAAAATTAAAAGCTAAATACTCTGACATAGAGTTTAGTTATTTTCAAACGAATATAGAAGGTGAAATAGTGAATGAAATACAAAGAGTAGGGTTCTCTTTTGATGGCATTATTTTAAATCCTGCTGGATATACGCATACCTCCGTTGCTATTGGCGATGCTATTGCAGCAGTAAAATCCCCCGTTATAGAGGTCCATATTTCAAATGTTCATGCAAGGGAAGATTTCAGAAAGCTTTCTCATGTATCTGGCAAATCTGCCGGAAGTATATTCGGATTAGGACTGAAAGGCTATGACCTTGCTGTTCAGTGGTTCAGGCAGCAACGATAGAATCAATTGTTCTGTTTATATCGGTGCTTACTTTACAAATAAAATTCAATTGGTCTTTGAACAAATCATCTTCTCCTAAACCTGAAGTTTCGGTGAAATGATGATTAACTGAAATATCTATTACCGGTATAGTAGCATCATCTAATTTTTCCAGGCCATGGTTCAATAGGGACAGTGCTTTTTTAGTGATCCTGAAATATTCGTAAGGATACAATTTCCCTTCTTTTAATATTAAAGATTTTGCGACCTGCGCAATATTCGAAAATAAAATTGTATTCAACACTACAAACTGATGCACTTTTTTCTCATTCACCTGTTTTCCTTTAGGCTCTGAAAGCATTCTTTGAAAAGTTGAAGAAAGATTAGCTGATGCAACATAAACTTCTTTTCGTATTATTTTGTATTTAAGAATGTTTACGCTTACACCCGATAGTAATTCCGCCACTAAGGAAAGATATTGTGCATTTGCTTTCAGCATTTGCTTCATATAAGTTTTAACCTGTGCCGACTCCCAATGCGGGAATAAGAAATAACTGGCAGAGAAGGCAATTGCACAACCAATTGCCGTATCTAATAAACGTTCTTCAGCAACTTCTTTGAATCCCAGTCCTAAAAAATTGAACAATATCAATATATATGGAGTAGTGCATAAGACCATTACCAGATAATTGATCCTGATAAATGAATAGGTTCCAATCATAAAAATGATCAGAAATGCAAGTTGAATATTTTTATTATGAACAAATACAAGTATAAGAAGTCCCGCAGCACCGCCTATAATTGTGCCTGTAATTCTTTGAATATTCCTTTGTTTGGTAAGGCTAAAAGCGGGCTTCAGCATAAAGGCTATTGTCATTATTATCCAATAGCTATGGTGTCCGTAGGAAATAAGGTTAGCTATAAGGTATCCAACCATGCAGGCTATGGAAACTCTTAATGCGTGCTTGAAAACAGAGGAGCTGAATGAAAGATTATTCCATATTAACTTTGGATCTAGTGACTGATGGGAAATGAATTTTGTATGGTCTAATGTTTTTCCTCTGATATCTTCGGCTTCAAAATATTTATTCATATCAAGATAGTGTTCATAAAGGTTCCTGATATTCACAAATACTTTTTTTAATACCAGGTTACTTAAGCCTTCAATTTGTATAATATCAATTTCATTTTTTAAACTTTTGAGCAAGCTTTCTAAATGCGGATTTCTGGAATACGAATAATTGGATTGTATAGCTATGCCCATTTTATCAAATTCGTTAGCTATCTCTTTTAATAAAAAAGCTACTTTATCCAATACTCCTGAGCTGGAATAATGATTGCGTAATGATTCGTAATTATAATAAGAGGCCGTCATCTCTTCAAAAAGATCTACGGATTCAACAAATGTCCATAAGAGCTTTCTTCCGATAACTGTTGATTCTTTAACTATAACAGTTGTTTTAAATAGCAACTCTCTAACAGCATCCTGCTTTTCATGAACAATAATTTGCTGTGCCAGCAGCTTTTTATAATTATTGTTGAGATCTGTTGAAGTAGTATAGAAATCTGCTTTAATAGATAAGTAAGTTGCCAGCTCCCTTATGCATTCTCCTAAGGATCTTTGAACAATCCGATACGGTCTTAATTTATAAAATAGCAAGCTTAATCCGGTATAGAACAATCCGCCGACTAGGATCAATAAAGAAACGGAGAATGCTTGTGAAACAAGAACCGGTTTATCCATGGTAAGGATCATTATTAAAATAGCAGCGTTTCCTACTGATATTGCCCTGACCCCATAAACAGTGAACATTGAAAAAAAGAAAGTCACTAAAGCTATTTGCAATCCCAGCGTATAAACATTTAAACGGGCATAAATAGTAATGAGTGCTACAAGGAAAACAAAGAATGAGCAAATAAGCATTCCATTCTTCTTATGAACGTATGGCCCGGGTGCATCTGCAAGGCAAACACATAAGGCTCCCAGGGAAATAGTTAAACCAATATCAAAATGATTAAAATATGAGCTGATGATGGAAGGGAGAACAATGCCAAAAGACATTTTTAATCCGTCGGCAAATGCCTGGCTATTTAAAAAATACTTTACCTCCCGTACTTCTTTGGTTATCATTTATGGTAGGTAAAATTAATGGTATTGGTAGTATGGTATTAGTAGTATTGGTGGTTTTGGTGGTATTAGTAGTATCAGTTGTATCGGTAGTAATAGTCGTATTTGATAGGATTGGGGGGGAAATGGTATTGGTGCCTATCAAATTTACCCTGCTCTCTAAAATCCAATCTTACTATCACAACACCATCAACACCATCAATACCACCTAATACTACTAATACCACTAATACCACCAATACCAGCAATACTACCAATACTACTAATACCACCAATACCACCAATACTACTGATACTACTGGTACCACCAAATTATATATGAAAAAAGTCAGAGATAACTTTAGCAATTTGCTTAACGCCTTCAATATTACTTGGCTTATTTATCCAGCTTGCATTTAATTGCCTGCATTGCTCTTCATCCACTTCGTTGTCTGAAGTAGTATAAATAATAACGGGGATCTTTGCATAATAAGGATGGTTCCTTATAGCAATAAGAGTTTCCCAGCCATTAAGTCTGGGCATATTTATATCCAGTACAATTAGTTCAGGTGTGCTGGTGGTGATGGCAAAGTCGTCCAGAAACTTCAATACTTCCTTTCCATTTTTAAACTCCAAAACATTTATATTCCTGTTGTATTGTTTAAAAAAGCCGGTAATCAGTTCCAGGTCGTCCGCATCATCATCAGCAAATATGATGTAGCGGCTTTTCATATTAACAATTTAAATTATCGGTTAAGATATGACAAATTATTTAGCATGTTTTTATTAACAGAATTAATTGAGAACATTATAATTTCAAAATTATTACAATGTGAACAACTAATTATAAATTTAAACATCATGCAAGATTGTGAAATCTAAATAAATTAGTCTTACCCCGTATATAAAATGTAACCTGTTAACATTTATTTTTCAGCATCTTTGGGCTTATGCTTTAGCCAGTCTTTATCCTTTTTCAATTGCTGTATGTCGTTCAGGCAAGCTACATAAAGACTTCTTCCATGAGTTCCCAAAACAATTTCATTATCCCTTTCCTGTATAGCGATATCATGTACCGGAACACTTTCAGGTAAGCCGGCATTCCATATCATAAACGAATTGCCTTTATCAAAACTTACGTATAAGCCTCCATCGGTTCCAACATATAAAATACTGTCGTTCTTTGGATCTTCTCTTACAACATTTATCGGCTCCATAGGAAGGTTATTTCCTAATGGGTTCCAGCTAACGCCATAATCTTCACTTATATATAAGTACGGCGAAAAGTCATCCATTCTATAACCGTTCAAAGAAGCAATTACACGTCCTTTCTTATATTTTGAAGCAATTATTCTACTAACCCATAAATTATTTGGTAATGATCCTTTAATTGCAGAATTGCTATTCAATAACGTCCATGAATACCCACCATCTTTACTAATTTCTATGTTGCCATCATCTGTACCTATATATAAAAGTCCAAACCTAATGGGAGATTCAGTTATGGTTGTTATAGTTCCAAATGGAAGATTACCCTTACTATTTTTCTTGCTTATATCTCCTGTTAAAGCTATCATTGTGTCTCCCTTATTAAGAGACCTGAAAAACCGGTTGCCACCAAAATAAATTACATCTTGGTTATGCCTGCTGATGAGTATTGGCGCCTGCCAGTTGAACTTATATGTTTTTTCTCCTAATGGCTGGTGAGGTGTGATCTTTTTTGTTGATTCATGTGGGTTTAGCCTGTTCAATCGGACATAATTACCAAACTGCGAACCTGCATAGGTGGTTATATTATCCCTGGTATCTACCTGAACCTGCATGCCGTCTCCATCATAAATAAATTTGAACGGATAAGAGCCGGTTACATGCCAGTCAAAATTCTCTTTACTATCTGAAGGGCCATACCAAACGCCATTATCCTGCAATCCGCCATAAACATTAAATGGCTTCGCATTATCTGTAACAACGGAATAAAATTGACCAACAGGCGGAGTATTGGCATTGAACCAGTGCGCGCCATTATCATAGGTTAAATCGCAGCCACCATCGTTGCCAAGAATAATATGATCGTCATTAGAAGGATCCATCCATGCTACATGATGATCCCCATGAATATTTTCATTGGTGTATTTTGTAAATGTTTTTCCTCCGTCAATTGAGCTGATAAGATCAAAGCCTGTCACAATCAGTTTTTGATCATTATATGGAGATACGAATATCTTTCCGAAATAATATCCGTAGGTATTATAAATGGAAATGTCTTTCGTATTTACTTTTTTCCATAACCCTCCTCCGTTTTCGCTTCTATATATTTCACAACCTATAGGAGTGCCCTGAAACCCATCATCAGTAAAGAAATAATCGTGAATAGCTGTTGGCATTAGCACACCATTTTCAACCATCTCTTTTATCTGACTGGCTTTATATTTATTACCCAGGCCACTGTGCTTAAGAAATGTATCCATTTTTCTTTCATCCAGTTTGGAAAATTTTTCTTTCGTCAACTCTCTGAAATCTTGTAATACATATTTACTGGTATCTGCTTTAGATACTTCAGTTCTTGGGGTTTGGTTGTCCAGTACAGCGTAAACTATGTTTGGATTTTTTGGATATACTGCCAACCCAATTCTTCCGAGGAAATTACCTTCCGGGAAACCGCTGTTCTTACCTGATATTATTTTCCAGGTAGTACCACCATCCACGCTTTTATAAATTCCTCCGGATTTGCCATTTGCTTCAAAATTCCACGCCCTCCTCGTCCTGTACCAGGCAGCTGCATAAACTATGTCAGGATCTTTAGAATTGATATCCAGGTCAACCGCTCCGGTATTTTCATCTATATATAGTGTTTGTTTCCAGGTTTTGCCGCCATCTGTAGTTTTGTAAACTCCTCTTTCCTTATTTGGGGAATACAGGTGGCCAAGGGCAGCCACCCAAACTGTATTGCTATCAGAAGGATGTAAAAGGATCTTCCCTATGTGGTGAGATTCGGGAAGTCCGGCATATTGCCATGTTCTTCCTTTATTTGTGCTTTTATATACTCCAATGCCGGCATAAGAAGAACGGCTGCTGTTAACTTCTCCTGTTCCTACCCATAGTATGCCCTGTTTCCAATTGACAGCAATCGCGCCAATGGTAAGAACTTCCGCGCTGTCAAAAACTGGAATAAAAGATTGTCCGTTATTATGAGTATACCAAAGTCCTCCGGAGGCATACGCTACATAGAATTCGGTAGGATCTGAAGGATTTACATCCAGATCAACTACCCGGCCGCTCATAACGGAAGGACCTATATTCCTGAATTTCACTGAATTAAGTAAAGAATTGGATTCCATTACTTTTTTGTGCTGAAGGCTTTGTAACCGGTTGGTAAACTCATCCTTTCCAGGCTGTGCTTTTGTGAAAATAGTAACCGTAAGCAGGGGTAAAAACAATAGGGATTGAATTACTTTTGAAAGCATAAAACAGTCAGTTTTACGTTATGGTATAATCACCAAACTTACTAAACTATGCGTTACGTGCTAATAATCAGCTTATTCTTATCTTTTGGCGCTCAGGGTCAATTGAAATCGTATATAATAAGCGTAAAGGGTGATACCCTGAATAGGGTTGATAAAAATGGATTAAAACAGGGTCCCTGGTTTATACATGTGGATGAGCTTAGAGGCGAACCAGGTTATGATGAGCAAGGCTTCTATGAGAATGACAAAAAAGAAGGTACCTGGAAACGGTTCTCCTTGGACGGCGACCTGCTTGCTATTGAAAACTTCCGCTATGGTTTTAAAAATGGGAGGAATATTTACTATAATAATATGGGAGATCTTTTACGGGAAGAAAGCTGGAGAGCGGTGGATCCTAAAAATCCGTTTGATACGGTTAATGTATACGATGTAAATGATCCCAGTAAAATTGTTGGGAAAAAAGTAATAAAGCTGGAAGCGGCTTCTTATAAAAATGGCACTTGGACTTTT
>JBJMLT010000528.1:0-14241 GCA_045805165.1 Flavisolibacter sp. | reverse complement strand
GCGGTGGTGGCGGAGGCGGAGGAAGGAATGATAAAAGAGGCGGGAATGGGAAGTATGGGAAGAAGAGGTTTTAGTTTATAAGTTGAAAGTTGACAGGTTAACACGTTGACAAGTTAACAGTTGACAAGTTTTTATAAAGGCCATAAGGCCTTTTTATTTTTGTATCAATTTATCATTCAAATTTGCAGACATTGCCTTGTTAACCTATCAACTTGTTAACCTGTCAACTATAATCAATATTAACTACAATCATGTCTTCATTCGAAGTAATTGGCGGTAAAAAATTAAAAGGCGAGATCATTCCACAGGGAGCGAAAAATGAAGCATTGCAAATCATCAGTGCCGTTTTGCTTACGGATGAAAAAATAACAGTAAAAAATATTCCTGACATTCTCGACGTCAATAATCTCATCGAACTATTACAGGATCTGAATGTAAAATTGGAACGGCCTGACAGACATACCTGCATCTTTCAAGCAGATGATGTAAACCCTGACTATTTAAAAAGCAAGGAATTTAAAAATAAAAGTGCCAGGCTAAGAGGCTCTGTAATGCTTGCAGGACCTATGCTGGCAAGGTTTAAAAAAGCCTACATGCCTAAACCCGGCGGGGACAAAATAGGCAGGAGAAGACTGGATACTCACATCATTAATTTTCAAAAACTGGGTGCTGACTTTACCTATTTTGAAGATGATGGATTCTTTAATCTTACTACAAAAGGATTAAAAGCAACCAACCTGTTATTGGATGAGCCGTCTGTTACCGGTACGGCTAACATTATTATGGCTGCTGTTATGGCAGAAGGAACTACTACTATCTATAATGCTGCCTGCGAGCCTTATATTCAGCAGTTGTGCAAAATGCTGAACCATATGGGAGCTAATATTAGTGGGGTGGGAAGTAATTTATTAACTATACAAGGCGTAGATAAACTATCAGGCACAGAACATACAATTCTGCCTGACATGATTGAAATAGGTTCATTTATCGGATTGGCTGCCATGACACAAAGCAGTGTCACTATTAAAAATACATCTCATGAACATCTGGGAATAATTCCTGAGAAGTTTCAACAATTGGGAATTCAGTTAACATTCCAGGGAGACGATATTCATATTCCAGAGCAGGAAATATATGAGATACAAACCTTTCTTGATGGTGGTATACTGACTATTTACGATAATCCCTGGCCAGGCTTTACTCCCGACCTGTTAAGCATTGTTCTTGTGGTAGCTATTCAGGCAAAAGGATCTGTACTAGTACATCAAAAAATGTTTGAAAGCAGGCTTTTTTTCGTAGACAAGCTGATTGAAATGGGTGCACGGATCATTCTTTGCGATCCCCACCGCGCCGCAGTAATTGGGTTGGAAAGAAAACACAAATTAAGAGGAATAAAAATGAGCTCTCCGGACATACGTGCAGGCGTATCACTTTTAATTGCAGCCTTAAGCGCCGAAGGGAAAAGCGTTATACAGAACATTGACCAGATCGATAGAGGTTACCAATACATCGATAGAAGACTTCAACAATTAGGCGCAGACATACGAAGAGTTGAATAATATCTCCATTTAAAATTATGCTTCATCTTATAAAAAGAATAAAGTTCATTTATACTCTTTATAACTTTTTTCATAAAAAGAGCCTGAAGCATAATCTTCCTCTATATAAAAAGCATGGCATTCATAAAAGTTATTATTCTTCTATTTCCAGTAAGAATTTTAAAGGATTGAATACTAATCAGCCCGATACTAAAAAGACTGAAGAAAATATTATTGAAATTAAAAATGAAGGCTTAATTAATGCAGAAGATGCTAAAAGTCTATTAAGATTTCATGAGCAAGGTTATGCCATACTAAGACAGTTTTATTCGCCTAATAAAACAGATGCTGTTAATAAAGAGATCGATCAATTAGTCCATACAAAAAAAGTAAAGTTCAAATATGGCAATAAGATCATGTTTGCTTTTAAAAAATCAGATGTGATCTGTGAAATGGCTAACGATGCCAGGTTAAAAAAAATATTGACTGCTTTAATTCAAACTGAACCCATTTTATTTCAGAGCATCAATTTCCTTAATGGCAGCGAGCAAAGAACACATTCTGACAGCATACATATGACCACTTTTCCATTAGGAAAACTTATCGCCGTATGGATAGCCCTTGAAGATATAAGTACTGAGAATGGACCTTTACATTATTACCCTCAAAGCCATTTATTAAACTATTATTTAAATTCTGATTTTAACAATGAAGGAAACAGTTGGCTGCTGGGCAGTAAAAGCTATGATGATTATGAAAAAATGATCCAGGATAAAATAGAACAATCGCATTTAACAAAGCAGCTATTTCTAGCTAAAAAAGGTGACTTGCTAATCTGGCATGCCAATTTATTCCATGGAGGCGAAATGCATATGGATAAATCTAAAACAAGAAAGAGCATAGTATTCCATTATTTTGGAAACGATGCCATTTGTTATCATGAGATCACTCAACGACCTGCCTTAATGGATGTAAATTAGGTCCTCTTCTTTTCAGGAATACTTAATTGCAAAACAGGTGAATTAAATGCTTCAGGAAGAATTCCCACTTTAAAGCCAAACAGTATAGTATAATTTCCAGGTTTTACATCTTTAATTGGCACAATAAATTCATAGGAACGTTCTTGTAAATGATCTAATGCATCTTCAACTGACAATACTTTTAATGTGTCAGATTGAACCGGCTCATTGTTCTTTTCCAAGGAATAAATCAGAACAGGCGGCTGTCCACTACTGTTCTTTTCAAAAGAAATGATATTCTTTCTTTGATTGGTTACTATCAGATTTACTTTGAGAACACTGTCGTTTATTATTTTAGCTGTGGCATTTATTGGCAATTGATCATAATAAGAACGGAACGAACGTATGGTTGTATAATAAACAGTTTCACCCATCCGGGTTTGTAATTCTTTACCACCAGGATATGGATATTGAGCTACAAAGAATACATCTTTCCCCTGCAAGCTATCTTCATAATTCCAAAGATCGTATTGTGATTTCTTTTCTTCTCTCCCATAGAAAGTAACTCCCAACCTGCCAGAATAAAAGGAATATAATGAACATTCACGAAGATTGTAAGGAAATAATACCGGTATATTCCCTGCAAGTCTTGAAATATCCTGAGCCCAAAGGTCACGACCTTTATAATAATCCACATTGGCATGCGAGAACGGAAGAATGGATGTCATTAATTGCAGCCTTACAATTACAATGAGAATTACAAAAGGCCATATTAAAAAATTAAAGAGCCTTCCTTTTTCAGGGTTATAATAATACTGGATGGCAAAATAGGCAATAGGAAAAATTGCTATAGAGGTCCAATGAAAATGAACAAAGGTCTTAAGAGAAGAAAATAAAAAGAAAATAAATGTGCCTACCACAATAAACTTCAATGCTCTTTCAAAAAGATCTTTTGTGCGAACAATAAAAGGCGTAAAAAATACACCTATACCTATGGCAGGTATTTGCTGGGAAATATATTCAGGAATATGACGTAAAGTCAAAGGATCTGTCCTTCCGGATAAATGATAACCAAGTGTTATAAAATGATGATGATACTGCCAAATAATATGGGGAATAAAAAGTAAGATGGCAACAGAAATCGCCAGGTACGACAACCGATTTTTTATGAGGGAAGGATTAGAAAGGAATACAAACAAAATAACCAACAAGCCATGATATTTTGAATATAACATTAGGGAAATAGTGATCCCTATTAAAATGGCTAATGATACCGAATTCCTTTCGAGAAACCGTTTATATAACACCAGAAACAAAAGACAGAAAAAGATCAAAGGTCCATCAGGAAATACTATGAATGCCAGGTATGTAATAAGGGGAATAGAAAGAAGCACTAAGAATGTCCTTCTGTGTTCTTTTCGTGGAACATCCAGTAAACTAAAAAATAATAACATTGAACCTGTGCTTAATAGCACATTCATAAATCTTACTCCCAGCGTACCATGAAAAAGATAAGTTCCCAACCTAATCATTAAAGCGACCATAGGCGGATGATCATAATATCCCCAATCCAATTTTGTTGAATAGAACCAATAATAACCTTCGTCGCTTGTAAGTTCAGTAAATGCGGCCTGTAAAAGATTAATAATAAGCCAGCCAATAGTGAATAACAGGACCGGCGCTGGAAATAATCTTTTAATCTTGTTCAATTTACTGGTTGAATTATTTTATACTTATAATTATCTGACCCAGGTTGTCTTTTCACTGATAGGTTTCCTTTTCGTTTGCGGAGATGGAACAGCCACATAAGCCATATAGAAAAAACCAAGTAACTTATCCTCTTCACCCAGACCAAAAAAAGGCTTAGCTTTTTCATTGTAGGTAATTCCCCCAGTAGTCCAATAACCACCCAATCCATAAACAGCCACTGATAAATAAATATTCTGCACCGCACAGGCTACAGCAGCTATCTCTTCTACCTCTGGGAATTTCTTTGCCGGATCCCTTTTCATACAAATTGCGATAACATGGGAAGCTTTTAAGGGATTATTCTGAAGATTGAGATAAGTAGTCTCCTTAAAACTCGCTGAAGATCCTTTATATAATTCACTTTGAAAATGGGCCAGCTTTTTAAGTCCTTCCCCTGTAAACACCACAAAATGCCAGGGTTCTGTTAATCCATGATTAGGCGCCCAGGTTGCATTTTCAAGTATCTTTTCTACAATCTCGTCTGGTATCTTTTTGTCTTCATCATATTGCTTTACAAATACCGAACGGCGGCTTCGGATCAACTGATTAAACTCCTCTATATTATATTTCATCGCGCAAAATTGGAATAAGGAGGCGGAGTGGCAAAATCTTTATAAAGTCATTCAGTCATTAAGTCATTAAGTCATTGGGGTCAATAAGTCATTGGGTCAAATAGGAATTGGGAAAATGTAATTCCCTTCTATGTAAAAATCGGACACGACGGATTTCGTAAACAACTAATTTATCCCTTTTATATTCTTATATACTTATTGATCTAGTTTTCACAGAATTAATCTATTAATTGTCGCTTTTTTCGGACAAATATTTCCATTATGATACGGCTAGTGCTTGCGTTTTTATGTGCTTTACCAATGCTGACCTTTTCTCAATCGTTCAAAGGAAGAATAACCCTCACTGCAACTAATGAGCAAAAAAATCCTATAGAAGCTGTTACCGCTGAATTGGTAAAAGAAAAAGATTCTTCATTAGTTAAAATAAGTCTTTCGGATAAATCAGGTGAAATACTGTTTGAAAATATTCCATTTGGATCTTACCGGGTACGATTAAGTTCTGTAGGATATGCAACTTTTTACAGTAATCCCGTTACTTTAAATGATGCACAACCGGAAATAAATCTGTCACCATTCATTCTATCCCATTCTAACAATAGTCAATTGCAGGGAATTACAGTTACAGGCAGGAAGCCATTCATTCAAAAGTTGAATGACCGGATCGTTGTGAACGTAGAAAATAGTATCGTCAATGTGGGCAGCTCCGCAATGGATGTATTGGAACGTTCACCTGGAGTTAGCATTGACCAGAATGATGTGATTGGCTTGCGTGGACGTCAGGGAGTGATAATAATGATCGATGGCAAGCCATCCCCCATGACAGGCGCCGACCTTGCCAACTATCTTCGTGGCTTGCCAAGCAATGCCATTGAGCGGATCGACATTATTACAAATCCTTCCGCGAAATATGATGCATCAGGCAATTCAGGTATCATTGATATCAGAATGAAAAAAGACCAGCGCTTTGGCATGAATGGAACTTTTACTGCTGGCTACGGACAAGGCATTTATCCTAAAGCCAATGCAGGAACTACATTTAACTTCCGCAATAAGAAGATGAACGTATTTGGTAATTATAATTACACCTATCGTGAAAACCTCAATCACCTCATTCTCAACCGTAATTTTTATAAGGATGGTGTCTATACCGGGGGTGATGATAAAGACAATTATTCTACCATGCCACTTAATGTTAATGCAGGCAGGCTTGGGATCGATTATTCACCATCCAATAAGACAATAATCGGATTTGTTGTAAACAGCAGCTTTTTTCATTTCACCCGTAACAATCATAATAATTCCGTAGTGAATGATGAACAGAAACAGCCTACTTATACGTTCCAGACATTGGCTACCAACAATGATCACAATAATAATACTGTAGCCAATGTAAACTATAAGCACACATTCGATAGTACAGGAAAAGAACTTACAGCCGATGTGGATTATGGAGTTTTTAATTCCGCATCTCTTTCATCCACCGCAACCAATTATTATAACATAGACGGCTCTACCAAGGCGCCGGAATATATTTTGAATGGCAACCAGAATGGGAAACTGACTTTGAAAACCGGAAAAGTTGATTACAGCAATCCTTTGAGAAAAGGTGCAAAATTTGAATTAGGTTTTAAAACAAGCTATGTATCATCAGATAACGATGCGCGTTTTAATGATCTAAGCACGGGCATTCCGGAGAACGATACTACTAAAACCAATCATTTTCTTTACCAGGAATATAATAATGCCGCCTATATTAATTTCAGCAAAGAATATAAAAAGTTCAATATACAGCTAGGGTTAAGAGGTGAAAAAACTGATGTTAATACATTTCAGGTAATGCACAATGTAAAATGGGACTCCAGCTATTTTCAATTATTTCCCAGTGCTTTTTTCAACTATAAAGTAAAGGAAGATCAGACAATTGGGCTTTCAGTGAGCAGACGCATTCAACGCCCCGGTTATTCAGAACTTAATCCATTTTTATTTCTGATCGATGTTACCACTTATGCTACCGGCAATCCTGGTTTGCTGCCCGAGCTTACATGGTCCTATGAATTGAGCTATACGTTAAAGCAATTGAATTTCTCTTTGGGATACAGTCATACAAAAGAAAATGAAAACATTGCTATAGCGCGATTTAAGGATGTGTTCCCTACTATTCCGGCAGGAGATAATGTAACGGTGCAAATACCCATCAATCTTGCTTCTTCTGACTATGTAGGACTAAGTATTGCGGCACCTGTACATGTAAATAAATGGTGGAACATGATCAATAATGCAGATATATATTACAACTATTTCAACGGTAGCCTAGGTGGCACTACTTTAAATAATGGTTCGCCCGCAACGGACATTCGTACCAACAATACATTCAACTTTAAAAAAGGATGGTCTGCAGAACTGAATGCCAATTTTTCTTCCGGCGGTCGCTATGGATATATGATCTCAAGGCCTCAGTGGGGTCTTTCCACCGGTGCACAAAAAACCGTGTTGAAAAATAAAGGAACTATCCGTTTTAATATCACTGATATTTTCTGGACCAATTTACCAAGAGCAACCATTACATATCCGGGAACCTATATTGAAAACTGGCATGCTTACAGAGAAAGCAGGGTAGCCAATCTTAGCTTTACTTATCGTTTTGGGAATAATAAGGTTCAGGCAGCACGCCGCAGAGAAACTGCATCTGAAGAGGAAAGGAGAAGGGCAGGCGGCAATTAGCTCTGGCCTTTTAATAATTGCATGAGAGGCTTCACCATAGCCTGGCTATGACCATATATGAATGCTCGCAAATGACGGTAGAAGTGACTGTAATCGTAATATCCAAAATCACGGTAATCGAAGCTCTGAGGTTTTGATGTAAGCACTTCTACCGCTTTTCGTATCCTCATTATCTGCAGCGCTTTTTTGGCAGTAATGCTGGTGGTCTCTTCAAAATAACGTTGTAAAGTGCGGGGGCTGATCTTATACCTGGAAGACAATTCATCTATTGAGACCGCATAATTATTATTTTCATTACACCACTGAAGGATCTCAGTTACTATTTCAACATATTTTAAAGAACCTGAATGACGGTGAATGATCTGTTCGTAATAATTTGAAAGCATTTCAACTCTTTCATTGAATGAACCAGAAGCTTTTACCTTTTCAATTATCTTTCGGTCAATAAGGTAAGCCAGGGGAAATATATATTCTTTATACTCACTGAAGTTGACCTTTTTCTCAAAAATAACCGGAGATACCTTGAATTTAATTCCGAATAATTGATTCCCTGCCGAATGATGACAGATCATATTCTTATCTCTTGGTAAAAACCCATCGGATCTGACTTCATACGATTTGTCCTCGAGTTGCATAACAAAAGGGGTTCCGAGGTTGATCAGATAAGTATATCCCACATTTGGAAACAGAGCATCGGAAAACCCTGCCGGATATTGTTTCAATAATTCTTCAAAATCAGTTTCCCAGAAAAAATCAATAAAATGACTTAAGGATCTTTTTGCTTTTTTCCTGTGATACCTGTATTCAAAATGATCAATATGAAAAAATTCTACATGCTGCACTATTGTAAATTATTTTATTCTATAAAATTCAATTGTTAAAGTGAAAAATGTTTCGAATACCCTTCAACCCTAACTTCGCCTCACAGATTTAAAGATGACCGTTAATACTCACCAAAAGATCATAATCATTACTGCCCCTTCGGGAGCCGGGAAAACCAGTATCACAAGGTATTTACTAAATACTTTATCTGATAAGCTGGCTTTTTCCATTTCTGCCGCAACCCGACCTCCAAGAGGGAATGAAAAGAATGGCGTTGATTATTATTTTATTTCACAAGAAGAATTTACCAATAAAATTCAGCATGAGGAATTTATAGAGTGGGAAATGGTTTATGAAGGCAAATATTACGGTACATTAAAATCAGAGTTGCAAAGGATATGGAATATGGATAAAATCCCGGTATTAGATATTGATGTTAAGGGAGCAATCCATATACAGCAGCAATTTCCGGAGACCACTTTATCGATTTTCATTGAACCTCCAACGGTTGATGAGCTCAAGCGCAGGCTTGAATACAGGGGAACAGAATCGAACGAATCTCTGATGGCTCGTGTAAGCAAGGCAGCTTATGAAATGACCTTTAAGCATTCCTTTAATTATATAATTGTAAATAATAATCTTGAAAAGGCCTGTGAAGAAGCATTAAATGTGGTTTTACCGTTTACCGGGTAGGCCTCTGTGGCTTTTTTATATCTTTACCCCGATGATCGCCGCAAGTACATTGATCTGGTTTTTTGTTACCATTGTTATGATGGGATTCTTTGCCGGAATAGAAATGGCCTTTTATAGTGTGAACCGGTTTGGAATTGAATTAAAGAAAAAACAAGGCCGGCCGGGGGCAATATTACTTTCCGGATTCATAGAAAATCCACAGATATTCTTAAGCACTACACTTATAGGCTTTACCTTATCCCTTGTATGTTTTGCTTTGCTTTTCAGTGCCGTTACCACTCCCATTTGGAATCTTGTAGGCCTGAAATATGACCTTGCACGTCTTTTATTAGATATAATCCTGGCTACATTTATAGTATTGCTTTTTGGCGAGTTCATACCAAGGGCCATATTCCGGGCGAGGAGCAATTTTATTCTTACAAGGCTGGTATGGCTCATTAACATTTTTTACCAGATCCTTCAGCCTGTAGGCAATCTTTTTATCAATATATCGGATTGGATATTAAATTATTTATTTAATGTACGTGTGAAAGAAACAAAAGATGTTTTAAGTGGCGGTAGCCTGGATACCCTGTTTCAACAAAATAATGAAAGTGAATTCGAGCCTCAGGAGTTAAATACCGACCTGTTTGAAAATGCTTTGGAGCTACCGAAAGTAAAGATCAGGCAATGCCTTGTGCCCAGAAAAGAGATCGTTGGAGTTGAAATTAAATGTACGATACAGCAGACAAGAGACAAGTTTATAGAGACTAAATTGAGCAAGCTGATCGTCTATGAGAATAATATCGATAATATACTAGGATATATTCATCAACTAGATATGTTTAAAAATCCTGACAACCTTTATTCGATATTATTACCAATACCGGCTGTTCCGGAAAGCATGAGCGCCACAGATCTTATCGGCAAGTTTACCAAGGAAAGGAAAAGCATAGCCTGGGTGGTTGATGAATTCGGAGGCACCGCGGGCATTGTTACAATGGAAGATGTACTGGAAGAGATATTCGGGGAGATCCATGATGAATATGACAGCGAGGAGTTTGTAGAAAAGCGGCTATCTGAAAATGAATATATATTTTCAGGAAGACTGGAGCTTGATTATATCTCTGAAAAATATCAACTGGAATTCCCTGATAACGAATCAGAAACCTTGTCGGGTTATATTATCAACCACCATGAAACCATACCACAACAAAAGGAAAGGATTATTATAGATGATTTCGAGTTTGATATCTTAAGCGTTAGCGATACCCGCATCGAAATGGTTAAATTAAAAATCCTCAAATAATTAGCTGATTAGCTAATTATCTTTGCCGCACTTAAAATACAATGGCGTTACGGTTATTTGGAAGAAATGAAGATAGTGAGCGTTCAGAGATGACCTTTGTTGATCATCTGGAAGTATTGCGTGGACATCTTTTCCGTTCTGCCCTTGCGGTAGCGGTAGGTGCTGTAGTAGTTGGCATCTATAATAAATTTTTTGTCCGCGGCATATTAATGGGTCCCACTCATGATGATTTTCCCACTTATAATATTCTTTGCAAGATCGGCAAAGCCGTAAACATACAAAGACTCTGTATGAAAGGAATTGGCGTTAAAATGCAAAGCACTAATGTAAGCGGGCAGTTCAGTGTATTTTTTAATGTTATACTTATAGGCGGATTTATTATTGCTTTTCCATTTGTATTTCATCAGTTCTGGAAATTTATAAAGCCTGCTCTTACGAGAAAAGAATTGAGGAGTACGAGAGGGGTGATCTTTTGGGTATCCTTATTATTTTTTTTAGGAGTGTTGTTCGGATATTTTGTAATTGCTCCCTATACGGTAACTTTCTTTGCGAATTTCCAATTGGATACGAATATTGAGAACCGATGGACCATTACCAGTTACCTTGATACTTTGGTACCATTGATATTGGGAACAGGCCTCGCTTTTCAATTACCATTGGTTATGTATTTCCTTACGAAAGTGGGCATTGTAAGTTCTGCTTTCTTAAAAAAGTACCGCAAGCATGCCATTGTTATCATGCTTATTGTTGCGGGCATTATTACCCCGCCAGATGTACTTAGTCAGATCATTGTTACCCTGCCACTGATCCTTCTATATGAAGTAAGCATCGTACTTGCCAAAAAGGTAGAGCGAACAGAATTGGAAGAAGAGAAAAAGGAATGGAGCTAATCGTGAATCGTCAATCGTCAATCGTGAATGATCGGGAATCGGGGGGTCGGGAATAAGGCAAAAGTTAAAAGTTAAAAGTTTGTCGGGATGTTGGATATAAGAAATGAATAGAGCTAGAAATACAGAATGTATTAAAGATCTGGAAGCTAGTAGCTAGAAGCTAATAGCTAGTAGCTAGTTAGCGGCTGAATTCACTATTTCCCGATTTGCTACCTTTGCTAAAACACCATCAATGAATACCAAATTCAATTTTTCGAATCCTGTGGCGGTAGGGGCTGACCATGCGGGTTATGAATATAAAACGATCATTATGGAATTACTGATCAATAAAGGATTAGAAGTAAAAGATTTTGGTACTTATAACAGCGATTCGGTTGATTATCCTGATTTTGCACATCCGGTTGCTTCGGCAGTAGAAAATGGCGAGGCAGGTTGGGGCGTTCTTATTTGCGGTAGCGCCAACGGAGTTGCCATTACTGCGAACAAACACCAGAAAGTAAGAGCCGCCATATGCTGGCAGGCAGAAGTAGCCCGCTTATCGAGAGAACATAATAATGCCAATATTATATGTATACCAGCACGATTTGTAGCTATACCGGAAGCGGTGGAACTTGTAAATATATTTTTAAGCACCGACTTTGAAGGTGGCAGGCATGAGAAACGAGTTAATAAAATTTCCTGCGCATAGATGATAAGGAATGTTTTTCGATTACATATTGACTATTAACCATTCACAATTCATCATTCATCATTTATTATTCATAAATCATACTAATGAAGCAACTTCTCATTTTCTTACTTGTATTTAGTACTTTCAACGCCTTTAGTCAAAAGAATGACAAGCCTGAAAAATTCGCAAAAACAATTACTCCCGAAGAATTAAGAAAGCAACTTTACATTGTTGCCGGTCCAGAAATGGAAGGAAGGGAAACTGCTACACCGGGACAGAAAAAAGCAGCAGCTTATATTGAAAATGAATTTAAGCAGATAGGTCTTTTACCAGGTGTAAATGGCAGCTACCAGCTTTATTACAATGTATACCAGGATTCTCTGCTAACTTCTAATTTGGAAGTAAACGGAAAATCATTCGAGGCTGATAAAGATTTTAATCCGTCTGTTTCCAATGTAACAGCTGAACTTCGTTTTAGTGAAGTTGTACTCATTGGTTCAAACGCCTCTGATTCTATTAAGAACAGTAACCTGGCAGGCAAACTGGTTATGGTAATTTCATCTTCTCCAACATCCGGCAGGGGAATGCGTGGCGGTTTATTTGGAGCATTGATTACTAAAGGGGTAGCGGGCATAATTATAGTAAGCCCTGGATATCCGAGAACTTCACCATCTTCCAGAACAGGCAATAATACTGTTAGCTTATTCAAAAGATCATTAACACCACAGATATATACAATTAGCGAATCTGTAGCAAAAGCTATCATTGGTGATGATTATGATAACGCAAAATCAAATACTTCTCAGGTAAAAACATATTCTTCTGAGATATTACTACAGACTGCTAAGGCAACCCGAACATTACAAAGCAGTGATGTAGTTGGAATTTTACCTGGAACTGATCTTAAAGATCAATATGTAGTTATAAGCGCACATTACGATCACCTTGGAAAAAGAGATAATCTTATTTATTATGGAGCTGACGATGATGGGTCAGGTACTGTAAGTGTATTGGAATTAGCCAGAGCGTTTTCAAAAGCAAAGATTGCAGGAAAAGGTCCGAGAAGATCTATTGTTTTTCTTGCTAATAGCGGAGAGGAAGAAGGCTTGTGGGGTTCTGACTATTATACGAGTCATCCTTCTTTTCCCTTATCCCAAACAACAGTTGATCTAAATATTGATATGATCGGAAGAATAGACCCTAATAGAAAAAATGGAGATTCGACCAATTATGTCTATGTAGTAGGAGATGATAAATTAAGTTCAGATCTCCATTCCATCAGTGAAGCAGAAAATAAAAAATATACTAAGTTGGAATTGGATTATAAATTCAACGATCCTAATGATAAGGACCGAATTTATTACAGAAGCGACCATTATAATTTTGCAAAACATGGAGTGCCAATTATTTTTTATTTCGATGGCATTCATGCAGATTATCATAAGCCAAGTGATACTCCCGATAAGATCAATTATAATCTAATGGCGAAAAGAGCCCAACTTGTTTTCTATACAGCATGGGATATGGCAAACAGAAATGATTTGCTGAGAAGGGATATTCCGCTGGATAAAACGGTTTATACAAGGTAAAATAAAGTTGATATGTTGACAAAAAGAAAACCCCGTAATGCTTGCCATAAACGGGGTTTTTTACAGTGTACGGATTAAAAATGGTCAGCTCAAAAGGGTTACATTATTTAGACCCGGATAGTTAACACTGGTTTAACGATTCATTATAATTTTTATAAATTATTGATATTCATATTCTTGTAATATCATAGTAATTTCCTCCTTGTTAACCTAAGTAACTTAATTACCACCCCAATAAATAAGCAAACACTAATGGCGCAACAATCGTAGCATCACTTTCTATAATATATTTTGGAGTATGAATATCCAGCTTTCCCCAAGTGATCTTTTCATTAGGATGAGCTCCTGAATAAGATCCATAGGAAGTAGTGCTATCGCTTATCTGGCAGAAATAACTCCAGAATGGTATCTCATGCATTTCTAGGTCCTGATACATCATTGGCACTACACAAATAGGGAAGTCACCTGCTATTCCACCACCTATCTGAAAGAAGCCAATGCCTTTTCCTGCACTATTATCTTTATAGTAATTGGCCAGCCAAACCATATATTCAATACCACTTTTCATAGTTGAAGCATTGATCTCTCCTTTATATACATAAGAAGCAAATATATTTCCCATGGTACTATCTTACCATCCTCCTACTACTATCGGAAGATTTTTTTCAGCAGCTGCCATCATCCAGCTATCTTTTGGATCTATCTGGTAGTGTTCTTTCATAACACCGCTTAACAAAAGCTTATACATAT
>JBJMLT010000527.1:0-2317 GCA_045805165.1 Flavisolibacter sp. | reverse complement strand
TTGTTTTAGTAATTAAAAGATACAGAAAAAATAAATAGATCAATAAGTTAAAAGTAAAAAGTTAAAACTTAAAACTTAAATATCTTTAACCCGGTCTTTATTGTTTCACGCGAAGTGATATATAATTTTTCTTAATTATTCTGCTTTTCATAAGCCACTTCATATTCAGAACCGTCCACTGCGCTTTTGCGAAGCAGGTATAATTTTTCAATCCAGGTTCTACCACCATTTCTGCTTTCGTTTTCAATACGCAAAAAACCATTCTCAGGTTTATTTTTATCGCTGTCGGAAACCAAAGTAATCATATTGCCATTTATGCTGTAAGACCCATCTCCAAAATAGGCATCGGTAATTCTTAATACTTCATTAGATGATAACTGATAATATCTCTGTGATGCAGAAGCGCCCGCATACCTTCCGTTTGGTGCAAATACAAAGCGATCACCGGAAGTAGCGGTTACAGCCATCCAAATGCCAGGTAAGGTTTTATAGATCTGTGAATTATTAGCTGACTGTGACCAACCTTCAAAACGAAGACTGTAAAAAAACTTTGGCCACACATCATTTAACTGTAAGCCAAAACAATTACTTACCAATGGATCTTTTGAAATACCGGTTATTGTTGCCAGCTTACCGCCCAACTTTGCTACAAATGCAAATCCAAACACCGATTGAAAATCTCCTCCCTTAAGAACAATCGATTTTTTTGTAATGTAATATTCCCAGCCTTGTGCTGATATTCCACTTATAATAGAACCAGGAGTAGAGCCATTTGCAGGTGCAAAAGATTTAAATACCTCTGAAAACAATGCCTCACCATCAGCCTGAATATTTCCGGAATAATTGCGCATTGGCCATAACGTTATATTGCATTGTTCGCCTGTAGTGTAAGACGGTGAACTTAATACAATACCATCAGGATACTGTTTAGAAGTCCACCCTTGCGGAACTGTATAAATATAATTACCTGTTGGTGAGGATATACCTGAGGACTGAGCATTGGAATTCGTATTCGATGACCCATTTTTATCGAGTGCAAGATTCTTATAAAATTCATCTACAGCAGGAAGATAATCCTGACCTGACACATTTACCAATATTGAGATCTCCTTTCCATAGCCGGTAATAGAAGTAAGTGCAGATGTATAAATTGATCCCTGTTGGTTAATATTAGCATAACCGGTAATCATATTCCAGCCATCCGGAAGCTTTTTATTTTGCCTACCAGGTTTTTCTTTAGTTCCTGTAACTCTTACAATCCTGTTTTCCCATTCTTCAGTAAAATCCCTTTCAGGATTACCGCTACTGGAATGACTTGGATATAAAAGGATCTGACAAAAATGCGTGGCTCCGTTTACTGTTCTGGAATCAAAAAAACCCAGTTTGCCATTAGAATCGAGACGTTGCCATCCATGCGGAGCTACAAAACTAAGAATGTCAAATCTTTCCATCTGGCCATGCATGTGAAAAGTCACCATCAGAATAGCTGATATAAGCAGGATAATTATTTTCATAAAGATCTTTTAAACAAGCAAGGGTGTCTTATAAATGATAAACGAAAAAATTAATTTTTTCTATGTGCTTTGTTAATTGCTTCGGTACGGTTTTGAACATGCAGCTTTTCATATATCTTATGAATATGTTGTCTCACAGTTGCAGTTGAAATGGAAAGCTGGCCTGCTATCTCTTTATATAACAATCCTTTCCCCAATAGCTGAAGTATTTCATTTTCCCTGTGACTAAGCGTCCCAATAAGTTGTTCGTTCTCTTCTTCGTCATGAAAAACATTTACCAGTTTTCGAGCAATATTAGCACTCATGGGAGAGCCACCATGATGCAATTCCTTTAAAGCTTCTATCAATTGAACCAGACCTGTATTTTTTAAAAGATAACCAGTGGCTCCTGCTTTCAATGCTTCAAATACTTTTTCATCATTTTCATATACGGTAAACATCATGAATTGAGTTTTAGGCATTAAATGCTTCACCTCTTTAATACAATCAATACCATTAAGGCCTGGCAGGTTGATATCCATTATAACAATATCAGGTTTCAAGTCAGGTAATTCATACATGGCGTCTTCAGCAGTTTTGAAGCTGTTAAGCACATTGAATTCATTGCTCAGGGAGATGAAATTCTCGAGTGCTTCCCTTACTTCGTCAAGGTCTTCTACTATTGCAATTGAAATACTCATTGGTTAATTAAAAACATATGGTACAAACCACATTATTCTACCATTTCCATTTAAAGAATGCAGGCAAAATTTAATGATAGTTCCCCGAATGTAGATGTCTATTTCCTATTATTCAATAGAACA
>JBJMLT010000526.1:0-3380 GCA_045805165.1 Flavisolibacter sp. | reverse complement strand
TCAACGGACTGGTGGAATGTTCGAATTGATGCTATAAGTGGCGATGTGTTGGAAAAAGATAACTGGACCTTACATGAGCAAAATGACAAACAACCATTGATCCATAAAAGCAATAATTATTCAGCATACAATATTGGTCGCGTACCTGCTAATAAAATCAATTCCAATTCTACTGAAATTAATCCTCCTCCCAATGTTACCAATGCAGGTTACAATGTAATTCCATTTCCCCAGGAAAGCTTAACTACAGGGTCGCTTTCAGTAGATAACAATCCCTGGCTGAAAGCAGGTTCTGGAAATAATGCTACTACTAATGGCTGGCATTTTGACGGGACTTCCAATTACACCTATACCAGGGGAAATAATGTATACGCATACCAGGATAGCGATAATCATAATGTACCAGGGGCATCTGTGAATTCAACCACTTCAGCACCTTCGCTTACATTTAATTTCACACCAGATTTCGCTAAGGAACCTTATAATATAAATAATCTTGATCTCGCTCTTACCAACCTATTTTACTGGAATAATCTAATGCACGATATTTCTTACCAATATGGATTTACTGAATCAGGCGGAAATTTTCAGAATGATAATTTGGGGAGAGGAGGAACAAGCGGAGATTATGTGAATGCTGAGGCACAAGATGGCGGGGGATTTGATAATGCTAATTTCACTACTCCTGTAGACGGCCTTCATCCAAGAATGCAGATGTATCTGTTCTCCACGCAATCTTCTTTCGTTATTTTTCCACCGGCGCCATTTGCAGGAACATATCATAATTTATTTGCTGAAAGTAGCTTTAAGCCCGGCTATAACGCCCTTATAAAAACAGGGGCGGTAACCGGCCAGGTTTTACATTATAATGATCCTTCCGATACTACTCATCTAGCCTGCTCCGGACCTCCATCTAACAGTTTAGCTGGTAAAATAGCCATGATCGACAGGGGTGGCTGCAGTTTCATTATTAAGGTAAAAAATGCTCAGGATGCAGGAGCTATTGCCGTAATTGTTGTAAATAATGTGGCGAGTCCAAGTGTAATTACCATGTCGGGAACAGATAGCTCTATTATAATTCCTGCAGTGATGGTATCTCAAAGCAATGGCGCAGTTCTGGCTACTGAATTAAATGATAATCTTAATGTTACTATCGATCCTGGGATCTATTTTGATGGTGACCTTGACAATACTATTATTTGTCATGAATATACTCATGGGATTTCAAACAGGTTAACGGGAGGGCCAGCTAATACCAGTTGCCTTTTCAATGCAGAACAAGCTGGCGAGGGATGGAGTGATTACATGGCTTTAATGGTAACAACAAACTGGGGTACAGCACAATTAACCGACGATACAACAAAAAGAACTTTGGGCAATTATGTTTTTGGTGAACCTGTTTCCGGACCAGGCATTCGAAGAGTTCCCTATACAACTGACATGACCGTTGATACCTTGACCTATAAAAGCATGGATGGAAATTCAAATCAAAATGGCGAGGTACATAACATAGGAGAGATCTGGTGTTCTGCTATATGGGATATGACATGGAATATCATTAAACAGGAAGGTTCTATTAATTCCAATCTTTACGATGCTCAGGGCGGAGGTGGAAATACGATTGCATTAAACCTTGTAATGGAAGGCCTGAAGCTGCAGACCTGTAGTCCTGGTTTCCTCGATTCAAGGGATGCTATTCTTGCAGCTGATTCTATTCTTTATAATAACAGGCATAAATGTTCTATCTGGAATGCATTTGCCAGAAGGGGAATGGGGATTAGTGCATCACAGGGCAGCAGTAATTCAACTGGAGATCATATAACAGCCTTCGATGTTCCTGGCGGAGTATTTATTTCCAAATCTTCAGCTCCCATTCAAAGTGCAGCGGGTAATCATGTAACGCTGACTATTAAAGCGAACTGTAATTGCCAGGTTCCTTTAAGCAATTATTCCATTCGTGATACAATTCCAAATGGATTCAGTTATGTAAACAGCACAGGTGGAACATTGAACGGAAACGTAGTTACCATACCAGTGAGCTTTACTACCGCACTTGATTCTGCAAACTATTCAGTAACATTATTGGCTGCAAGTGGACAATGCGCGATCGATACTGCAATAAATGATGACCGTGATGCTCATTTAACCGGTGGATTTACTTCCACTTCATTTATTGACACAGCAAGCTGGAGATCCAGTTCGGTTAACCCATACTCCGGAACTAATTCATGGTTCGCATCTGACCGTGATACTTTTAGTAATTTTGTATTGACCTCCGCTCCTTTTACTGCTGGTTCTCTTTCCATCTTTTCATTCTGGCATTCTTATTATCTGGAAACAGGTTTTGACGGGGGCCGTGTGGAATATTCAAAAGATGGCGGAACTACCTGGCTGGATGCAGCTCCTTTTATTATTCAGAATAATTATAATAATTCCATGGAATCTACCCCCTGGGGCATAGGTAATAAAACATTCAGTGGTTCTTCAAATGGTTATGTGAACACAATTGTCGATTTTTCTTCTTTTTCCGGGCAATCTCTTAAGGTAAGGTTTCAAATTCAGTCCGATACCGCTAATCCATTAAATAGTCATTTTGATGGTTGGTTCATTGATGATATACTTCAAATGAACGGTTGTGGAGGATCTGTAAAATCAGGCCTGTATGATAATACAAACCAATTGCTGAATTCTGCCGCGATGCCTGTATTTATTACGCCACCAGCTTCTCCTTTGCCTCTTCAGCTTCTTTCGTTTACTGCAAGGGCCGCAGGTAAGCGCGTAATATTACATTGGATCACAGCCTCTGAATTGAATACCAAAAATTTCGATGTTGAATATACTTCTGATGGTCAAAAGTGGAAAAATATTGGAACTGTTAAAGCTAATGGCAACGGAAGCGGAGACTATAATTATTTGCATGAAAGTCCGGTACAGGGCGAAAATTATTACAGGCTGAAACAAATTGATGTAGATGGAAAGTTTACCTACTCACCTGTACGACTGTTGCAGATAGTTGATAAAAACATTACTGATTTTTCACTATTACCAAATCCAGCTTCCAGTCAGACAATATTATACTTTAATCAGATCTTAAATAAGCCGGATATCTATATTTATAATAGCAGCGGACAGGTTGTAAGGAAATTCAATGCAACAGAGAACATTAGCAGCTTTACAATTAATACGTCTGCATTACCGGTGGGTACTTATATGATTGGCGTTCACGCAAATGGAGGCATGATCTTTAAAAAACTTTTGATAGCTAAATAATATTTATCCAATTAAATAAAAGACTACGAAAGCGTGAAAGCTTTTGTAGTCTTTTTTTTCAATCCTTTATTTTATAAGGCATGCCCAACTTATTGAATATAATTTCTACC
>JBJMLT010000525.1:0-2087 GCA_045805165.1 Flavisolibacter sp. | reverse complement strand
CGGTTGCATATTTTATTCTTTCCCACAAGCTGTAACACGGAATAATGAAGGATTGTTTTTTTACAAGATGTGGTGCATTTTTTAGAAGAAGGCCTCTTTCTCTCAATGCGGCGAATACCAATTGAATATTACCCTGTTCCAAATATCGAACACCTCCATGTATCAGTTTAGTGCTTCTGCTGGATGTTCCCTTTGCAAAATCCGATTGTTCCAATAGTAAGGTCTTGAACCCTCTGGTCGCAGCATCCACTGCAATGCCAAGACCTGTGGATCCTCCACCAATAACAATTAAATCCCATTCTGATACTTTTTTAAGCTTCCCGATCATTTCATACCTATCGAACATAATACCATTTACAAAATACAATATACATAATAGCTGGCGGCTGGCAACTGTCATTAGAATGCCCGCGGACTGTAGAATGTGAACCGTGGACCGTATTCTCAATAAATCGTAAATTGTAAATCCTAAATTGTAAATTCCTATGGCTATTCAAATTCTAAACGACCAACAACTTAAATCATTCGAAAGAGATGGATACCTGGTCGTTAAAAATTTCTGCTCCGATAAAGAAATTGAAAAATTATATTCGACTGCAGTGGAAGATGATGCTATGAAAAAAAATGCGCTGGATCTTAATGATCTTACAGGTAAGAAAACACGTCTTTCTTTATGGTTCACCCCTGGTAATGATGTATTTGGATATTTAACAAGAAGCGAAAAAATGGTTCACTCGGTCGCACAGCTTTTGGATAGTGACGCACCGGTGTGCCATTTCCATTCCAAGCTAATGCAAAAAGAGCCAAAGGTAGGCGGCGCATGGGAGTGGCATCAGGATTATGGCTATTGGTATAAGAATCAATTTATGTTTCCTGACCAGTTAATAAGCGTAATGATTGCTCTTACACCCGCAAGTAAGGAAAATGGCTGTCTTCAGGTAATTAAAGGATCACATAAATTAGGAAGAGTAAACCATGGCTTTTCCGGCGAACAGGTAGGTGCAGATATGGTTATGGTAAATAATGCATTACAAACTATGGAGTTGGTCTATTGCGAATTACAACCTGGTGATGCCTTATTCTTTCATAGTAATTTATTACACAGATCTGAAGCTAATTTATCCGATCATCCTCGCTGGTCTATTATTTCATGTTACTGTTCCCAGTCAAATCTTGCATATAATGAAACATCTACTTCGTGGAAGGTCCCTGTGAAAATAGTTCCGGATAATGCTATATTGGAATGGGAAGCAGAATCATTATCAAAAGCCGACTTCCTTAAAAAAGAAAATGATCCCGCATTAAAAGAAACTGGTTGGGAAAAAGAAGTAAAAGTCAAATAAAAATTTACTACTTATAAATTGCGATTTACACTATATATTCAATGTCTGGTCATAAAGATTTATCAATTACAATTTATTATTTACAATTTAATTTTGAATGGCAAGAACTAACATGAAGCTGATAATTTATTCGGCTGGATTACTATTACTATCTGCTTGTAATCAACACAAAACCAATAAGTATCAAACGTGGGAAAACTTTGGAGGCTCTAAGGAAAATAATCACTATTCAACTTTAAAAGATATAGACACATCTAATGTGCAGCATCTTGAAATAGCATGGACGTACCACACAGGTGACGCAGATACAGTCAATCATTCACAGATTCAGTGCAATCCTATTATTGTGGATGGCATTATGTATGGAACAACTCCACAATTAAAGCTATTTGCTATCGATGCTTCAAATGGAAAACAAAAATGGGTATTTAATCCATTTGATTCCATAGCAGGCAAAAGATCCTTTTTTATTTTGAATAATTCGCGTGGCGTGGCTTATTGGACAGATCATACCAACAGCAGGTTATTTTATACTGCAGGCTCTAATCTTTACTGCATTGATGCAGCCACCGGAAAAATAGATACCGTCTTTGGTAACAAAGGAAAAATAGATCTTCATGATGGCCTTGACAGAGATGTTCATGACCTTTTTGTTACTGCTACTTCACCCGGAATTATTTATAAGGATTTAATAATTATGGGTACAAGAGTAGATGAAGGCCCGGCCGCTGCTCCTGGCCATAT
>JBJMLT010000524.1:0-5209 GCA_045805165.1 Flavisolibacter sp. | reverse complement strand
TTCGATTTCTCAAATTCTAAATTCTCTCGAAGACCCCATTTTAAAAAAATATTCTTCTAAATGGATTAAAGATATTTTAACTGGTGTCTTTACTCCTGTTTGGATAAAAGAAATTATATCAAGCCAATTTGATGCTGATAGGCTTGATTATTTACTTCGTGATGCTTATATGTGCGGAGTTAAATATGCAGGTTTCGATTGGCAATGGTTATTTCATAATATGTTTATCGGTGAAATAAAAAGTCAACATAGACATGCAATACTATTTGATGGAAACAAGGGTATACATTCTTTAGAGTCTTTTGTTGTTTCTCGATATCATATGTATGAACAAGTCTACTTTCATAAAACTACTAGAGGTTTTGAAGCAATAGTAAATTCAATTTTTAAAAGACTGAATTATTTAATTCAAGAAAAGAGAATAGATGATGGGTATTTCCTCGGAAATAATTTTTCCAATTTTTTACAAGATTATGAATCTATAGACGATTATTTAAGACTTGATGATTATTACATGACTACACATTTTAATCATTGGACCTCATACTCTAAAGATGGCATTTTGAAAGAATTATGTTTAGCTTTTATAAATCGACAACCTTTTAAACTATTAAAAACGATGAAGTCTGAAAACTTTGATGTTAGGGAATTGAATGAAATTCAAGATGTTTATAAAAATAAATTAGGTGCTGAACAGTATGAATATTACTTTCTAGTTGACGATTATAAAAACAACCCATATAAGGATAGTTATTTACTTGGGAAAAAAAGCGCTGAAGCATCTGAACTTATTTGGCTGAAAAAAGGTAAAGAAATACAGGAATTATCAAATTTATCTATGATAATAAATGCCCTCAGAAATAATGAATTTAAGGTTACAAGATTTTTTGTAAATAGAAACTACGTATAAATTATATTTATGGGACCGATAACAGTAAAGTTAATAGAATTTTTCTCCTGTATTAAAAGTGTAGAAGGAGAAACAAAGCTTCAGAAAATAATTTATATTTTACAGCAAAAGGGATTTGATTTCGATTATGTTTTTAAATATGCTTTATATGGACCTTATTCGGAAGAATTGCAATTAGAAATTGACTTTTTAAATGATATAGGTATTTTACGAGAAGAAGTTGTATAAAATACTTTAAATATTTTTTTTAATAAAGATTCGAAATTTCAGTTATTTGAAAAATCGGAAATTTCAAACAATTGCGAGTTAATTAATTATTTAGTTAATCAAGAACCTCAAATATTAGAATTGACTTCAACTCTTTTTTATTTAAAAAAACATAAGTATGGTTCAAATGAAATAAATGATAAAATTAAATCTTTGCAACCCCATTTAGTTAATAAGATTGATGATGCTTACAAACTTTATGAAAAAATAAATTGAAATTAATTGTGGCAGATTTAATTTAAATAAACGATTTTATTAAATAGACATATTGCTTAATTGCACTTACTAAATTGCTACAATGAATACCTCTTTTGAATATAAAAGAAAATAATTTATCGGATTTTACTGGTTATTTTAAAATGCAAAAGGGAAAAGTTTTATATACTTACTCTACTAATTATTCTTTTAATTGGTCGTTTTACTATTTTAGCAATGAGAGAAAGGGAAGGAAATAAAAAAGGACCACCGTCTCAATGTTACAATAAACGATTAGACACTATAAAAGTCCCTATATACAGAACAAAGAGTGGTTACCATCAAGAAAAGAAAGGAAGGCCTTCAATACTTTGATATTTACAAAAAAAATTAGCCAGGTAACAATCTGATAGAGCCTGACCAAAAGTTGCCTATTTTCTTCCACAATTTTCTTTCAATATCTTCATACTATATGAAAAGGATCTTCCTTAGTGTACTATTGTTTTTTGTCGCTTTGATGACCATTTATGGACAGGATACTATTCCCCATTTACAGGGTAAAGTGACAATTTCGGTGAAAAAAGGAACCATTGAGTGCGACCTAATACTGTCGAATATGCCATGGCTTAATGATTATTACCTCCGACTGAATTCGGGAATGAATATCCGATATATAAAGAATGCCGAGGAATCGACGGTGCCTTTGCGATATGAAAGATCGTTGCAAGACACATTGTCCTCCGGCGAATCATCAGCCTATTATATTCCTGCCAGTAATAAATCGGGTAAATACCTTCCTCATGCTATCCGTTTCAATTATGTAGGGATGTATCCAGTGATCACAGACACCACCAGTGTGGTAGACTGGAGAGGTAACATTGCATTCAATGGCACAACTTTACGCGCTGATGGCATTCAAAGTGCCTGGTGCCCGATACTCTATGATGTTAAAACAGACAGGATGTACGAAAAAGTTACCTATGACCTGGAAGTGACCTGTAATGATTGCAAGGTGATCTACGTGAATGGTAGCCTACCCATATCTGGCACACATGCTAAAGTTAAAAGTTCAACCTCCCAGGACCTTACCATGTTTGCAGGTGATTTTAAATCTGTAGCCATTGACGGCAACTATTTTTTGAATCCCGATGCTGATGATCAGCAACTTACTGAATTGGAAAAGGCTCTTCAATCCTACCAGCTTTATATGGAGAAAAAATTAGGCATACCCTATAAAGGCAAAGCGGTGTACATTCAAACCACACCGGTATCCAAAAATAACTCCTGGTTGTTTGCATCCTATCCGACTATTGTCAAAATAGGCTGGGAAGAAGGCATGAAATCGTTTGTAAGCAAAAACGAAGGACCTGGCTTAATGCAATACATGGCACATGAACTTGCACATTATTATTTTGGCACCTTCCGAACTTTTAATTCAGAGTTGGGTGATATGATATCAGAAGGCTTTGCTGAATATCTGGCACTGAATATTAGCCATAACTTAATTAATGACAGCGTTTATCATGAAAAATTGCGATCGAAAATTCGTGCAATGCGAAATTTTAAACCAATGCCGATCGCTGAGATCCATTCGAAAAGCGATTACAGGAACCGTGAGTTGTATGTATACTATTATGCACCACTCATTTTTTCGGCTATTGAAAAGGAGATCGGAGAAGAGAAGATGTGGGATTGGATAAAATCGCTTTTGCAATCTCCAACGGTTTTTACTAATTACAAATTTTTGCAACAGACATTAAATAAAGTGGTGATTGACAAAACCAGGTTTGATCTGTTGTGTGAAAAATACTTTAATTCCGAAAGCGCCTTTCAAAATGCAGTTTCAGCTCTAAATATTGCAACCGATGAATTGCCTACATCTACAGGCGAAAAGTCCACAGTCAAAACATATTACTATTTTTTGTTTTCGGCGCCAATGATAGATGCAGGGTCCTCACAAAACCGAGTAATCAAACACACTGAAGTTTTGCAGGCAACCTGTACACCGGATGAATTATCGAAGATTGCCGGTTCTTTATTTAAACGAAAAGAAGATGAATGTGAAAATGAAGCAGGCTGCAGTGGGGAGTTCAATACTTATGATTCCAAGGAAAAGGCACAGGAGCGTTTGCAGGTTTGGTTAAAGCGATTTAATAAAGATGGTAATATGGTTGTAAAAATATTGAAACCTTAAAACAAAGAAACAATACTTATGCGATCTGGTTTGAAACTATTGTTGTTGCTCATTACTATCCCGGTCAACCTCTTTGCCCAAGAAGTTCAACATTCAATATTAAATATTGGTGATCCTGCTCCCCCTTTGCGTGTATCTCAATGGATAAAAGGAATACAAGTTCCTAAATTCAAAAAAGGAAGAGTATATGTGATAGAGTTTTGGGCGACATGGTGTAAACCTTGTCTTGCAGCAATGCCGCATCTTTCTGCATTGGCTCGTGAATACAAAGACAAAGTTGATGTAATTGCTATTGATATTTATGAATCGAAAACGAAACCAGTAAAGACTAGTAAAAGAGTAAAAGACTTTGTTGATAGCATCGGGAATAAGATGGATTTTAATGTGGCAATAGAGGAAAGAAATTTTACCGTGGAAGATTGGATCGTCAGCACCGAAGAACAGAATAGTGGAATTCCAAGAACCTTTGTAATAGATGAAAATGGAAAGCTTGCATGGATTGGAAAACCTTCGGAACTAGAGGAAGTGTTACTTAAAATATTAAATAGTAGTTGGGATATAAATGAGGAATTAAAGCGACGAAATGAAAATAAGAGGATAGCTATTTTAGATGACTCTCTAAATTACGTGCTGATGAGGTTTACACGTAATCAATATAATATGAACGATACTGACAATCCAGATTCTGCTCTTTTAATGATTAATGAAATAGTGAAAAATGAACCTAAGTTGAAATACGCTCCATTCATTGCCAGTAATACATTTAATGCTTTACTAAAAACCGATCCTCAAAGAGCTTATGAGTATGGGAAAATAGCAATAGTAACGCCGACTTATGATAGTCCGCCTTGTGATTTCATTATTAGTAAGATTAAAGAATATTCAAATAAATTAAATCTTCCATCAGAAATTTATGAACTGGGTGCAGAAGCATATCAGGAGGAAATTAATCAAATTCACTATCCAGAACTTGTTAACCTACCCAGATTTTATAACAATATGGCTGAAATGTATAGACTTGCGAAAAATAAAGTCAAAGCTGTAGAATCTATACAAAAGGCAATTGAATTATCGAAAAGCAAAAAAGATGTTTCTAAAAAAGAAATTGAAGCTTTAGAGTCAACCCTTCAACAATATAAAAAACTATAAAGCGATAAGGTCAAAGGGTAAGGATGGCGATTTCAGTTATCGGAAACATCTATTGTATATTTAATTTTTAATTTTTCTTTACAAACGCTAACCTCGACCTAGTTGTAATAACAATTAATCGGATTTAAAGTTTTTTCCTAATACTTTTATTCATGAACAGATTGCATGCTGCCGATTATACTGTATTCATCGCTTATTTTTTACTTGTTTCCGGCTATGGTTATTTTATTTACCAATATAAAAAATCAGGTACAACCGCATCAAAAGATTTTTTTCTTGCCGAAGGTTCTCTTACCTGGTGGGCTATAGGTGCCTCTTTAATAGCATCCAACATTTCTGCAGAGCATTTTATCGGAATGTCAGGATCCGGATATGCCCTGGGCCTTGCTATTTCATCCTATGAATGGATGGCTGCTGCTACCTTAATTATTGTAGCTGTTTTTTTTATTCCTATTTACCTAAAAAATAAAATTTATACCATGCCACAATTTTTA
>JBJMLT010000523.1:0-3363 GCA_045805165.1 Flavisolibacter sp. | reverse complement strand
GATACAGGCTGGATACGACTTATAACATAAGACGGAAAACTAAATACAGATCGACAATAAAATTTTACGAAGGTCTTTGAAGGAATTAAGATCGTTTTGGTAATCTTTCAATAGAAGGAGAATTAAATCTATGATAAAAATGGAGTATTGGAAAATTTATTTTAGTTAATTGTAAATTATGAATGAAGTGATCCATCGTCAATGCTGAATGGTCATTTGTCATTCACATGATTTAAAAGGATGTATCTGTTTCATATACAGGAATATAACCATTCAAAACAATCCTTTTTACCGTTTGTCAAAAAAACCTATCTTGACCGGCAAACCAAAATGAACAGAATGAGAAAGATTCATCTATTAGGCCTTTTCAGCCTGGTTTTATCCTTATTATTTATCAGTAAATCAGGAAACACCACCTATAAATTCTGGAAGGGCAATTATGCCGCTGCCGATACGGCTTCAAAAGATTCCATTGAATTTGCAGAATACAAGGAACTTCCTTTAAAAGCAAAAAGGAAAATACCATTAAAGACTTCTGAAGGAACATGGACCTCGCTTGACGTAAGTCCCGATGGCAAAAGCATAATTTTTGACATGATGGGAGACCTGTTTAAGATGCCTGTTACAGGGGGTAAGGCAGAACCCATTACTAAAGGCATTGCGTTTGATTCTCACCCCAGATTTAGTCCAGACGGAAAAAGAATATTATTTCTTTCTGACCGAAGTGGCTCAGAGAATCTTTGGTATATAGATCTTGAAAAAAAAGATACCGTACAATTAACAAAAGAAGTCAATCAGAATTTTACTAATGCAACCTGGACACCGGATGGAGAATATATAGTTTATTCAAAAGGTAAAATGATATTGCAACTCTATATGATCCATAAAAATGGTGGGGGTGGCGTTCAATTAACTGAAGCTCCATTCGCTAAAGCGATCGACCCGGCCGTAAGCGCAGATGGCCGCTATATATATTTTTCAACTCGCAATGGTCCATGGAACTATAACGCTCAACTTCCGCAGTATGAACTTGGAGTTTATGATATTGAAACTGCAAAAGTGAACAGGATCACTTCACGTTATGGATCTGCATTTACACCTGTAGTTTCACCTGATGGCAAATGGCTTATTTACGGAAGCCGATTTGAAGATAAAACCGGCCTGATAATTAGAAACTTGCAAACAGGAAACGAAAAGTGGCTCGCTTATCCTGTACAAAGAGATGAACAGGAATCAATAGCTACTATGGGTGTACTGCCAGGAATGTCGTTTACACCTGATAGCAAGGCTTTGATCGCTTCCTTCGGAGGTAAAATACACCGGATACCAGTTGACGGAAGCGCTATATCAGAAATTCCCTATATAGTAGATGCCACCCTTGAAGTAGGACCAGAAGTATTTTTTAAATATCGGGTTTCTGATTCAGCCTACGGAGTTGTAACACAAATAAGAGATGCAGTTCCATCACCTGATGGTAAGAAACTGGTATTTGCAGCACTGGATAGATTATATGTAATGGATTTTCCAAACGGAATGCCCAAAAGAGTTAGTTCAAATGATTTTCTAGAAGCTATGCCTGCCTGGTCTCCAGATGGTAAATCGATCGTTTTCAGTACATGGAATGCTCATGGAGGAGGTCTATATAAAGCTAACGTTACAGAGAAAAATATAACAATACAGCGGTTAACCAAAGACACCGCATTATTTCAATCTCTCGTATATAATTTAACAGGGGATAAAATTGTGTTCCTTAGAACCACCAGCGAGAAGTTCAATGAATCTACTGGTCCATTTGTAGATGGCTCTGAAGATGATCTTTGCTGGATCAGTGATAAAGGAGGAGAAGTGAAATTAATAGATCATGCAAAAGGAAGATACAATCCTCACTTCGTTAAAAAAGACTCTACCAGAATTTATCTGAATAGTTATGGCTCATTAATTTCAATTAAGTGGGACGGTACAGATGAAAAAACTTTAGCTAAAATAACCGGAATTACAGTATCAGGATTAATTAACTATAAGAATGGACGCCCAGTTCCACCTCACGATTGCATGCTACCAGAGCAAGCAACTTCAGAAGAGATCGATATTACGCCACCTTCCCCTGCGTCGTTAATTAATATGTCTCCTAACGGATCCCGCGCTCTTGCTCAAATTAATAATGAAGTTTATCTGGTTACTATTCCGAAAGCCGGTAAGCCCATCTCTATTTCTTTGGCCGATGCTTCTAATGCACAATTCCCTGCCAGAAAGCTTACCGAGATTGGAGGGGAATTCCCAAATTGGGAAGCTGATGGTAAAAAAATACACTGGAGCCTTGGAAGCACACATTGGGTTTATGATGTAGATCAGGCACAGGCATTTGATGACAGTTTGCGAATAGCCAAAAAAGCTGAAGCTAAAAGAAAGGAAGATTCTTTGGCACGCGTTAAAGCGGATACATCAAAACTGATTGATATCAATAAAAACAATTTAGTTGTTAAGGATAGTCTGCATAAAAAGGATTCGTTAGCAACAGCAAAAAAGGAAGAACCAAAGTATAAACCTCTTGAAAAAGATATTCACCTGTATTATGAACGTGATATACCCAAAGGCAGTTTACTATTAAAGGGTGGAAGAGTTATCAGCATGAAAGGAGATGAAGTACTGGAGAATGCAGATATACTTGTTGAGAATAATCGCATAAAACAGATAGGTAAGTCAGGCAGCTTTGAAGTACCAGCTAATACAAGAGTTATTGATGTTAGCGGAAAAACATTGATGCCCGGATTTGTAGATGTGCATTCACATATGTGGCCACAATGGGGCATACATAAAAATGATGTATGGATCTATGCTGCGAATCTCGCTTATGGGGTAACCACCACCAGAGATCCACAAACAGGCACCACTGATATCCTAACTTATGAAGACCTAGTAGATGCCGGAAAGATCATAGGACCAAGGATCTATTCAACAGGTCCTGGTGTTGGGTTCTGGATGTATAATATTAAAGATTCCGCACAGGCAGAAAGTATCTTGCAACAATACAGTAAATATTTTCATACCAATTACATAAAAATGTACCTGGTGGGTAACCGGAGGCAAAGACAGTGGGTAATAAATGCTGCAAGAAACCAGCAATTAATGCCAACTACGGAAGGAGGATTAAACTATAAGCTAAACATGACCAATCTGCTTGATGGATATCCCGGTCATGAACATGCTATACCAATTTATCCCTTATATAATGATGTGATAAAAGCTATTGCTGCTTCGAAAATGATCGTAACGCCTACGCTCTTAGTTGCTTACGGAGGCCCATGGGCAGAAAATTATTTTTATGAAACGGAAAAGCCTTACAACGATAAAAAGCTTCAATAT
>JBJMLT010000522.1:0-5353 GCA_045805165.1 Flavisolibacter sp. | reverse complement strand
TCTTTTGAAAGGCATTTTATTCCGGTAAATATCAAAGAGAAAGAGAAGGGATATTCTTTAGAAGTTGTTGCTCCTGGCTTTACAAAGGAAGATTTCAGGATCAGTCTTGAAAAAGATCTTTTAACAATTAGTGCTGAAAAGAAATCTGAAACTGATAACAATAGCGAAAAGCTAATTCTTAAGGAATACAGCTTCAAATCTTTCAAGCGTTCATTTACCGTTAGCGATGATATTGATATTGAAAATATCGAAGCAAAATATGAAAATGGGGTTTTATTAATAAACCTTCCCAGGAAAGAACAAGTCAAAGAAACTACTAAGCAAATTTCTATTCAGTAATAATAATTTTTTCTCATAAGCAGTTGGTTTTGGTTTATAACCCTCCGTTTCCACGGAGGGTTTATTTTTTAACATTTAGCTAAATTTTAAGTAGCTAAAAGTCTTAACTATTTATAAATACAAAGGCTAAAATGGCTGGGTAAGCGTTATTCTTTAATATTGCATTCTTTTTAGCTATCCTATCTATAATGAATAAACTATTATTTAGTTCCTTATTGTTTTTAACTATACAAAGCGCAGCTCAAACTGATTCTCAAAGTCTGGCAAAAAAAGATACAGTAGTACCTCATCATGTTGATTCCGTTCTGCCTGAACCTATAGATACTTCATTACGCATCATTAATATCAATCCATTTGTTACCATTCATGTTGATTCAACATTAACGTACCAGCTGGAGATCAATAAAAATCCAACCAATTATTTCTGGTACCTGCGAAATGCGCCTGTCGGTTTAAGGATAAATAAAGACAATGGCTTTTTGACATTTAGGGCGGACAAGTCATATTTTCTTTCTGGCAGACTTAAATATGATTTCAATTATAAAGTTGCTATAGGAGTTCAGAATCTTTTTAATCCGAAAGAGAAAATTGATACCAGCTTTACACTTGTATTTTTTAATACAGAGGTCATTCCTTCCAAATTGAAGCCTACTGTCAGTGGAACTGTATGGATTGATGAAGGTGAAACAATACGATTTAAAATATTGTGTGAGACAGGCAACTTTCCAATAGAAAATATTTTAACACTCACGAGTGCACCTATAGGAGAATTTACTCCTGTTTTACAATGCGGAGATGAATTTAAATGGACGCCTGGCTATGATTTTGTGAAAGAAACAGACACAGGTAAGATTAAATCAGTTACCATTTCATTTGTTGGCTCAACCAAGTTTAAAATGCAGGACACTGTGCAAATTAAGCTCATAGTAAAAAATGCTTTGAACTATCCTCTTGCAAAAGAGCAATACAACCTCCTGGTCCATGATCTGAATAAGTATATTGTGCAATTAAAGTACACTTTCCTTCAATTGGACCAAACGGTTAAAAAGACAAAAGGCACCAGAACTACATTTGATCTGACAGCAGCAGGGACCGCTCTTGGGGGAACTGTTCTATCAACTTCAAGTACAGAAAATGTGAAGCGAACCGGGGCCATCCTTCCGAGTGTTGGTGTTGCATTATCGCCAATTAAGGAAGCAACTGCGCCAACTAAAACCGCAGAACAAAATCAGGCTACATTAATCAGGTCTTCAATAAAGCGATTAGAATATGTTATGCAGGATAATGCCTTAATAGGAGAAAAAGATCCTGAACTACCTCAAAAAATGGCAAAGCTGAGAGAAGAATACAGGCAGAGCCAAATGCAATTGATAGATGTACCGCTCGAGATCACCAACAACATGACCGAAGAACAATTGAATAAGTATTTCAACAGTCCGAAGGTGAATAAGAAGTATAGGTTGAAGTCCTGAAGTCGTGAATCGTCAATCGTCAATCGTCAATGATCGTGAATCGGGAATCGTTAATGGGATTCAAAATCAGACTGAACCGTAATATCAGACAAACTATAGCTTTATAGTGTTCTTGAAGTCTAAAAGCATTGCATTAATTTCATCATAAAAAGTTAAAAATTCATTACAATAATTCAAGTATCACTTTTAACAATTCCCGATCTCACGATTCCCGATCATTGACGATTGACGATTGACGATTCACGATTTCTGGCTGAATCTTTGGACTATACAATCCAAATAATAAGCAATGAAACGATTTAGATTTTTATCAGTTATCGTAGCTATTGTTTTAGTGGTTGTAATGGTTAGCTGTTCAGCAGTAAGATATGATGAGGGTTATGGTAGTAATGCCTATTACCAGCCTTATCCATATTATGGAACTATAGATCCTTTTACTGGTTTCTATTATGCTCCTTCACGATATTATCATGTTTATGGTAACAGGTATTATTCTCCTCGTGGGTATTATAGAAATAATATGGAAAGAAGACAGGTTAGAGAATATCATGAAAGAAGAAGCAACAATCAGGTGAATTGGAATAATTCTCAGAGACAGCAACAAAACAATCAATACAACAATAGTCGCCAGGAAGCCAGAACCAGAATATTTGGTTCCAGGCATTAATGTTACATTGAAAAACCAACCCCGCAAATGCGGGGTTTTTTCTTATCTATAAACTTTTCACAATTGACCATTGACCATTCACCATTCACGATTGACGATTACCTAATATACCCAAGGATCTTTAACATACTTTGAGCAGATTGTTCTTTTGCATACAGCCAATCGATCAATTTTCCATTCTTATCTTTTTCCAGGATCACATGTTTTGGAGAAGGAATAAGGCAATGTTTTATTCCACCATAACCACTTATCTGGTCCTGATAGGCTCCCGTATGGAAAAAGCCTATGTAAAGCGGCTCATCCCCATTAGGCTTCGGTAAGAAAACTTCGTTGATATGTTCTTCAGAATCATAGTAATCATGGCTGTCACATGTAATGCCGCCAAGCACGACGCGCTGATAATCATTATCCCATTTATTTATGGGAAGCATAAGAAATTTTTCTCCTATGCCCCAGGTGTCTGGTAAAGTTGTTATGAAAGAAGAATCTATCATATACCAGGTCTCGCGGTCATTTTGGGCTTTTTGTCCTATCACGCTATAAATATGCGCCATGCTCTCTCCTACTGTATAACTTCCGAATTCAGTGAAGATATGCGGCATCGGTACCTTATTTCTTTTGCAGGAAGATTTGATATTACTTACAATTTCATTGATCATGAATTGATAATCGTACTCAAACCCGAGAGAATGCTTGATTGGAAAGCCACCGCCAATATTTATGGAATCCAGCTCAGGGCAGATCTTCTTCAACTGGCAATATAGATTAATGATCTTATTGAGCTCTGACCAGTAATAAATATCATCTTTAATGCCCTTATTTAAAAAGATATGCAGCATTTTAAGCTGGAATTTTTCTTCATACCCTTCTATATTGTCCACATAAAACTCCAGAATATCTTTTGCGCGTATGCCTAAACGTGATGTATAAAAAGGAAAAGTGGGCTCTTCTTCAGCCGCTACTCTTATACCAAGCTTGAATGGTTCCTTTACAGATCTTCGGTAAGCCAATAGCTCCTCCTTATTATCCAGTACCGGAATTACATTTTTAAACCCCCCATTAATTAATTGTGCGATTCGCCTGGTGTAACCTCTTTGCTTAAAACCGTTGCAGATAATAAAAATATCTTTATTGATCTTTTTTCTCTCATACAGCTTTTTGATTATTTCTATATCATAGGCATAAGAGGTCTCGAGATGGATATCATGCTGAAGCGCTTCCTGTATTACAAATGAAAAATGAGAGCTTTTGGTACAGTAGCAATAGAAATAATCCCCTTCATACTTGTATTTCTTAAAAGCCTTCGCGAACATATCCTTAGCCTTATTGATCTGCATTCCTATCTTAGGCAGATATGAGATTTTCATGGGAGTGCCATATTTATCTATGAGGGCTTTGAGATCTATGCCATTGAACCGGAGAAAACCATCTTTAACTTCCAGGCCTTCCTGAGGGAAATTGAAAGTTTGCTGAACGAGGTCAATATATGTATTGTTCATTGAGAGAATTAATGGGTTGTTCAGTGAACAGTTTTAAGTTTGAAATAAGTGCAAAAGTATACGTTTATGCAAATAAAAAGCCGGTTGCTTAAAAAAGCAACCGGCTGTAAATTATGGAGTTAAATTTATTACTTAATCTGAGCAATTAAACCTTTGAAGGATTCTGGGTTATTCATTGCCAGATCTGCAAGCACCTTGCGGTCAAGAGTGATTCCTTTTGAATTTAATAAATGGATGAATTGAGAATAGGTAAGTCCTTCTTCACGCACCGCAGCGTTGATACGTGCGATCCATAAGCGACGGTATTCTCTCTTTTTTAACTTACGACCTACATAGCTATAGGTCATTCCTTTTTCTACTATGTTCTTGGCAACGGTATAAACGTTCTTACGCTTGCCATAAAAGCCTTTGGCTTGTTTTAGTATTCTTTTTCTGCGTGCTTTGGAAGCAACTGCATTTACAGAACGTGGCATATTTTAATAATTTGAAGATTTGAAAATTTGAAAATAAAAAAGCTGTTTTACGACTTCTAATCGCTGCTTGCTGAAAGCTGATAGCCGACGGCAGATAGCTATTTCCTATAAACCTAAAAGGCGCCTTACGAAGGGCAATTGGGCTTTGGAAACCTCGCCATCTTTTCTGAGGGCGCGTTTACGTTTTTTAGATTTTTTGGTAAGAATGTGGCGCTTGAATGATTTCTGATGTGTTATTTTTCCAGTACCGGTGATCTTAAAGCGCTTTTTGGCACTGGAATTAGTTTTAACCTTAGGCATTTTATAAATGCGATTAAATTACACCCTTGAGGCGTTCCTCACAGGAGGAAACTTATGGGGCCTCTTCAGGCAATAGTCCTTTTTTAAGGAGGTGCAAAGGTAAGGGACAGGAATTAAAAAGTTAAAAGTTAAAAGTTAAAAGTTAAAAAGTGACAACCAATCGATTTTAGATTTAAGATTGCAGATTGCAGATTTAAGTTCACATTTGCGAAGGACTAAATTGAAGAAGTTGACAAGTTGACAAGGAAAGCCAAAACCAGTAAACCAAACTGCATTAAAATCTTGCAGCTAGCAGCTAGAAGCTAGTAGCTTTCTCTCCACATTCCATATTAAAAGCGTTCACATTCCCGATTAAAAGCGTTCATTATTTAGGTGTCAGCTATTACACAGTCATTAATTGTTCAGGTATAGGCCTATTTATATCCATTTCAGATCTAACTTTTAACATTAAAATGTTAGAGATCTCTCTCCGTTCGAGATATGTTCCTTGTCAACCTGTCAACTTGTTAACTTGTCAACTTTACTACAGATTGGAAAATTTAAAATAAGTCCATCCTATAAATCACATGTTTATGTAGCCAAAGAATATATGATATTGACTTA
>JBJMLT010000521.1:0-4070 GCA_045805165.1 Flavisolibacter sp. | reverse complement strand
GTTTTCTGACGAGACTTATAGCGCAGTTCTTCGAATAAGCATGAAGAACGCTAATGTATATTTTGACCCTACAAAAATACATAAATTGTCAAATTTGACAATTTTATTTTTAAGGAACTATTCATCTTCAACAGGTGAAAGTTCGCAATCAAAAATATTTAGATGCCTTCGGAGCGCATCTTGCTAAATTGCTTCAAGAAAAAGGGAAAACACCGGAAGAGGTGGCCGCGCACGCAGATATTGAAACCAAGCAAGTGTATCGTGTAATAAATGGCGAGCACAGCGCAACTATTTCCATAACATATGCCATTGCAAAAGGACTGGGTGTCCAGCACATGAAATTATTCGATTTTGATTTTAAAGATTAGTAAGACCTCTTCACAATAGAACGAGAAGAATACTTAATTTTATTAGAATCTAGCTCTTTTTAACAGCTTCGCCCACTTGCTGGCAATTAACTGGCAAAGGCGGCGAGGCGACCTTCAATAAGTGAATTTTTACAACTATCATCAATTGGGACGAAGGTTACCAATAGTGATGTTTCTTCTTTTCTAAATACAAAACTGTTGTAGATGAGGAAGGTGATGAAAGACAGTTATGTGAAAGAAGCGGAAAAAGTCCCGGCCACCATTGCATAGGTGCGGATGTTCAATATTTACAACAAGGAGCGACAACGAATACTGAAAAACTATTTCGGGGCACAGTTTTCAGGTCTCTTTAGATAGGTTTACCTGCGGCTCCTCGCTTTTTAAGCAGCAATAAATTGAAGAAGATCTGCACTGATTTAATTAACATGAAGAATCCATTTACCATCGAAATAAGCGACAGCCTGCCAACGACTGAAGAGTTGCAGCAAATTTTGCAGTCCCATGAAGTGGTGACTTTTAATTATTCTTCGTTAACTGAAGGTTACATATCAAAACTCGTGTATTCACTTCCTTATTATTGCGTCTTTAATCGAGAATGGGATAAATCTATCATTATTTCTCCCTCTATGACCAACGAAAAGATACTTCAAAAAAAAGTCGAATTATTTGAATGCGCGAAATCTTTTCGGGAAGATGCCAACTACCTTATGAGTCTTATGGCAACTACTTTTGGCATTAACTTACAAACTTTAGATGGTTTATATGAGTTAAAATTTAAGAAAAGTCAAAAGCAGCGAGGAAAGCTAAACGAAGAATGGAGCTACCATTTACATGGCGCAGAATGCCGATTTGAAAATAAAGAAACGGGGCAGGTTGTTGAGATAATAATCATTACCAGGCCTGAATTTGGCTATCTGGACTGTTATTTCTTTTACAACTACCTGGCGACGACAGAGCGATTTAAACCATTAGCGGCGTATTTTGATAACAATCACCTTCATATTTGTAAGGCAATCGACTTATTAGTACATGAAGGGCTCTTAACGAGGGTGCCCGATTTGTTTATACAAAGAAATATTATTGCTCTTTAGATTTTAATTGCTTATGAACACTCTGGATAATATAGGAAATCTAGACTCTAAAATTAACCATGCCCGGGATAGATATGTCTATCAAAAGGATCTTACTGATCATTTGGATGGCATAACAGGTGACTTTACGGAATTAGAAATTCTAAAAATCGTTCTTTGGAAACTGAACCGGTATGTTGAAGTAGATGAATGTCTAAGAGCTTCAATAAATGATTTGAAACGACAGTATTCTACTGATGCGGCAAAAGCAGTATTGGTCACCTTACTAGGCTGTCATGGAATTGATCTGCCTATGGCTTCTGCAATTCTTCGGTTTGCTGTTCCTGACCATTTGCAAATTATTGATCAAAGGGCATATCGAATTCTGACAGGGGAAAAACTTAAGCTAACAAAATCTATAGAAGAAAAGGTAAGATTATACTTTGAGTATATCCTTCTTCTTAAAGAAAAATGCCACAAGTATGATATCCCATTCAGGAAAGCGGATCGTATATTATATGAGTTGGATAAAGATGCAAATGCCGACGAAAAACTTACGGGGTATTAAACAGATTTTTAGAACTAATCAAGCAAGATGCAGAAAATTATCCGGAAGGTGCAATGAGAAGGATAAAATTGGCCCTGAGTGCATAAAGAATAAAGTATTAATAACAAGATAATACTCAGTATGAAATTTCGAAATTTATGGACTAAACTGTTTACCTCAAAAAGTGAAAATGAAGCTATTTCACTTCATGTTGCAGGTGCAACGGTGCGGCACAGAAATCCTTTTGAAAATATTGAAGTGCCAAGAAACGATGACGATCTGGCCAATGAATTTATAGAGAAATGGGTTGTGCCGTTTTATATGCCTAATCTTCCCATTGCGAACGAAACAAAGATTAAAAGTTTCTCAGAAGCGGCTAGAGAAATAAATATTGATATTGTAAAGGCATTGTTAGGCGATTTTAACTGGCGAACACGAATAACAGGTGCTTTCTTCGCAGCAATTAACAATTACCAGGAGTTGGAAGATACTATAGGCAAACACCTGTTAAAAAGTGAAGTGTGCTATGCCGGTAACGGTTATTGTCTGGCACTGGCTGCGTTTGCAACGGATAAAGCTAAAGAATATTTGATCAGTTATCTTGATTATTACCTTGATAGAAACGATTTATGGTTTGACCAGGCAACTGCATATTGTGCCCTGGAATACCTGGACAAAAATGCAGCTGTTCGGCTAAACAATAAATGGAATTCATTTATTGCTGATAAACCGAATTGGGATCTAGAAAAATACAGGAGTGCTTTTATTGCCAGAATGATAACGCTTGATAAAATAAGGCGAATAAAATGCGAAATCTAAACCGGTAAGAAAGGGGTATTCACTAATCTTTTTTCAGCGCAAGAAAAAGCATAAATTTATAGAATAATAGTTCTTTTAAACCACTTCACCCACTTGCTGGCAAATTACTGGCAAAAATGCAAAAAGGCCGCCGAAGCGACCTTTTAAGTGATTGTATTTCAGCTCCCCCTCCCCGACTTGAACGGGGGACCCTCTGATTAACAGTCAGATGCTCTGACCAACTGAGCTAAGGAGGAATATGTTTCCATTTCAGAACTGATTGAAAAACCGATGATTACTTATCACCTCTTGTCCGAAACGGGCAGCAAAAATAAGGAATTTCCCATTTCGAAAAACAAAGAAAAAAGAAAAATTAGCCCGGTTTTCAAATATTTTTTTTGAACCCTACAGCCACCCAAACAATCCCCCATCAGGAATGCCCACAAAAATGGCTTCACCCCGCGCTTCAACCGGGTATGTCTTTAAATAATACCCCTCTCCACTAGTATTACGGCCATTCATTAAACTGAATTTATACCGGTGTACCGGACAAACCACATTGCCTACCGCATCGATATAGCCTTCCAACATAATTCCACTGGCGTGCGGACATTTATAACCAAAGCCAAACCATTCCTCTCCAAACCTGGCGATACAGATCTTTTTACCTTTTATTTCAACTACGGCAATGCCCTGATCGCTAAAGTTGAGTTCAGAAGGATGTTCAGCTATTTGATGGTACTGGTATTTTTTCTCGGTCATGCCCTGTTAAAAACCCGTTTTATATGGATACCGGATGGTATATAATTCCTTCACCTTGTTTAAGATGGTAGACCGCAGTTCGTCGATATTCCTTCTTTCGGTAGCAGAAATAAAAACGCAATTGCCTTGCAGCTGATTTTCCCAGCGTTCTTTCAGGTCCTTTAATATCTCGGTGCGTATTTCTTCTTCCAGCCAGGGGTCGAATGTATTTTTTTCGTACTGGTCCATTTTATTGAAAATGGTGATCGTCGGCTTGTCAATTACATTCAGTTCTTGCAGGGTTTTATTTACCACGCCCAGCTGGTCTTCATACGCCGGATGCGCTGTGTCTACCACATGCATTAATATATCCGCCTCGCGCACTTCATCGAGGGTGCTTTTAAAGCTTTCTACCAGGTGGTGCGGCAGTTTGCGAATAAACCCAACCGTATCGCTTAATAAGAACGGCGTGGTTTCAAAAACTACTTTGCGGGTAGTGGTATCGAGTGTGGCGAATAGTTTGTTTTCGGCAAATACGTCACTTTT
>JBJMLT010000520.1:0-2170 GCA_045805165.1 Flavisolibacter sp. | reverse complement strand
TGGAATTAGCGATAGGCCATGCGGTAGGCGGTTGAATAGAGATGACAATTGGTTTTTCCAAAACACCATTCACCCAAAAATTCATTGAATCGCCTTGTGAAATAAATTTGGAAGGTCCATAAGTAAGCATCTTACTTGCTGTAGTACCTACTTCTCCTACGCCTGCAATAAAAATTATTACGGGATATTTGATTGTTGTACTTGTATAGTCGTTCGGAAGATGTACATACGCATTCCATCCGTTAATCGTAGTAAGTGTTTGTTGCGCTTTTACAATTGAACAGTGGAAAGTAATGGAGATGATAAATACACAAAGCAGTTTATTAGTGCCTTTCAGGTTTTTCATTTTTGTACGGTTTGGATTTTGGTGACTTTGCTTTTCTAATTCCGTTACTTACAGTTACTATCTGGATTCTTAAAACCGAATACAAGTAAATGATAATTTTTTATGATTTTGAATTTTACACTGATTAAATGTACTATACCCCAGCTCGTAAAAACACGAGCATAATTTCTCAAACACATCAATAAGTACGGGGGGGTAATTGCGTTCAAAGAAACGATAAAAACTCATATGAATATAAAACCTTCGACAGAAGGGTCTTGCAAAAAAATAAAAACGAGTAGTTTTTCTTACCTATAGAATTTATACGGTCATTAGTATGAGTGAGATACCCCATTTTACCTAAAGTTAAATTTTAAGAAAACAGGGGTTAGTTCCCATAAAAAAATAAAGAAAAAAGAGGAATCCCTAAGATCGGGTGATAAATGCGAAGCGGTCTTTCAGCTTTAAGAATGGTTTTTCGAAGTAGTTAAAGCTCAAAATACAGATACCTGTGACCGTTACGAGGGCGAAAATAGTGGCGAGGATCGCCATAGTAACATTGTTGATTTGCATTCCCAGTTTACCAGATGCAGTTTGTATAAGACTGATCACAAAGAAATGTAGACAGTACAGACCGTAAGTGTATAAACCAAGCTTGCTCAGTGTTTTAAAATTTGAAAACTTATAAAAAGAATGGCGGGAAAAATTCTGTTCGAGTATGATCATTCCAAAAAAGACAGCGATGATGATTCGTTCAAATACCATGGCAACAGGCGTTTCAAATAAACCCTTTCTAAAGAAGATAATGGCCAATGCTCCTGCGTAAATGAAAAAGATTTGCCACTTTCTCATATTAGTGACAAAATTCAGGAAGGGGCTTTTGTAAGAACAGTAATAAGCCATTAAACCTCCCAGGGCCATATCGCCGATAACGGCAAATGTGTGAAAATGGCGAATCGCTGAATCATGATCATTATCTCCGGTATAAAATGAACGAAAGATCAGTGTAAATAAAATAATAAGACTAAATACTACCGGGTATAGCTTCTTCGGTACGTATTTCAATATCACAGGCCATGTAATATAAAACTGTTCTTCAACTGCAACTGACCAAAGAACGATCAGGATAAGCGCATCCGGAAATGATGGCCAGCCCTGGATATAATCGTAGTTGTTGATGAAAAAAATATAATACAGAGGGCGTGCAATTTCAGATGGTGAAGCACCCGCCATAGTTTTTAGAAATGGCACAACAATAAAACCAATGATAACACATAAATAAAACAGTGGCCATATTCTCAGTATTCTCCGAACATAAAAATTGCCAAGATGAACTGTTCCGGTTAATTCTTTTTCTTTTATCAGGAGATAAGTAATAAGAAACCCACTCAATACAAAGAAAAAATTTACGCCCAGTTCACCATTCTGAAACAAAAACTGCGCAATGGAATAAGCCGTTTGATTTCCACCCGTATGACGGAGGTTTTCAAAAATTGTTTTAAAACTATGAAACAGGAATACCAGCAGGAAGCAAATAAATCGTAGTCCATCGAGGTTCGGAAAGAAAACTTTCTGATGCTTTTCTTTACTAACCGTCGCGTTTGTAATTCGCGTCGTGGTATGATGTTGTGTTTCGATCAAAGGATTACTTATTATTTAAAGCACTTGCAAGCGCTTCTTCGAGTGGTACACCAATTATTTCCTCGAGTTCAAGCTGCGCCACCTGCAGATCCCTTTCTCTCGTACGCTGAGTGCTCCGCTGCAGGATCCACAATTCATACTCTTTATTTACATCCTTAATATCATTTACTTCGCCGTTTGCAAAATCTTTTTGCTTCTGTTGAT
>JBJMLT010000519.1:0-2025 GCA_045805165.1 Flavisolibacter sp. | reverse complement strand
CTCCACTATGTCACTGGGGTAGGCCTCGCCCCTGCGAATAATGGAGAGAATACAGAATTCCAGTATCCCTTTCCGCATCTGGCTTTGTGTATTTTCAATGTTCATGATTTTCTCCTTTTGCCTTTCCTTCCCGGCGCCGATGGAGCCGGGATAGGATTGACTTATTTATATAGAATTAAATTATCAGAACAAAGATATGGCGTTGTTTGGTACTATACAACACATAGTACTAAGTTTTTTCAGGTAATCAGCAAGGCAATATAGATAAAAAGGTGCTTCCCTATTGGTTTTAAACGTTTTACGTCAAAATATCAATCCCACAAATATTTTTAAATGGCCGGAATTATTTATAAGTGGCAATAAAAAATAACTCATCAGTTAAGAAACAATATAAAGAAGGGCTTTAGTTACATTGATTGCCTTCAATAAAACACCTGCCTGAACAGGACACCGCACAGGCTAAAAGATTTTAGTAATAATGCGGGAGGCCGAGGTATCAAACAGAATTTTTCATTAATAAAGCTATTACCTCCGCCCGGGAGATATTCTTTTGTCCTAACGATTAGGAGTGGTAATATTGAAAACTTTAATAAAGAAATTTAGCAAACAGTGTCATGCTGCCTGACGGCGTAAAGAAATTATTCACCAACCGGGTTTTATCTGCCACTATTTTTTTTCTGGCCTGTGTTTCCCGCGTCGCTATCCAGGTATACAATTTTTTTCCTGGTACAGATCGCTCTTTTCAATTGGTAGCAGCCAAAAATTTGCTTGCAGGCGATGGCATTACAGTGAACCAGGTACTGGCAGGGAATCTTTCAAGGGAGCTTTATTTACCCCTTGCCGGATGGCCTCCGGGCTACTCCTTTTTTGTTGGCATTATCGCCTTCTTTTTTAATAACAATGTTCATTTGGCAGCCCTGCTGTTTGACGTAATTACCATTTTAATCTTTGTGTATTTTTCAAGAAGGATTCTTATCACGCTGGGCTGTTCTGCTAACGTCGTCAATCTCTTCACCCTGGTCGTTGGCTTTTTTGTGTATCCGTTCTCCGAAGTATCTACGACCGATTCTAATGCTTTAGCGTTCTTTATCTGTGCTTTTTCAATGACATTGGATTTTATAAAGGATAACAAAAAAGGAAACCAATTTGCGATAGGCTTAGCTCTGATAAATTTTATTAGTCCTTTTCTAAGATATATGTTCATCCCACTCTCCCTTGTCATTCCTCTTTACCTGCTGTACATTGGTAAAAAAACAAACGATAAAAGAGTTTTCAATGGAGGATTGTGGGCATTCGCGATAAACTTGCTTCTCCTTGGCGCACTATTAATTTTTCAAATCCGTTCTACCGGAGCGCCTATATATATCAACCCGGTGGAGAAAGGCTATTTTCCATCCAATCTGCTTCATTTATATCCTGTAATTGTAGGTTCTTTTATTAATATTGGTTTTTATTATTCGATCGCTGCCTCACTGGGAATTTTAGACTATGGTCAGTATAGTGAATTATTTCAGCTCTTGAGTGCGTTAGTTATTGTTTTACTGGTCATCCTTTTTGTAAAATTTCATTTTAAAAAAAGCCGCCAGCAGCTTACGCTCAGGGACCATTATGTATACATCGGAGGCCTCATCTCTTTACTTACCCTTCTTATTTTAATTACCCTTTCATTAAGGTATGGTCCCTCCAGAAACAACAATTCTGAATGGACCTACGTTATTGAGCCACGGTATGTAGCCTTTATCACAATTTTTTTACAACAGCTTGTTTTTATTTTTATTTTTGACAACTGGCAAAGGATCAGGAACAGGTTATTAAAACTTATAGGCTTTCTGTTACTCATTTTGTTAGGCCTGGAAACGATCCACGGGCTTTATTTTACTTCAAAGATCCTGATCACCAATAGAAAAAATTTTCATGCAAATAAGAGGTATTCGGAGCAGAAACAATTTATTAAGAGCTATGTCCTGCAATTAAAAAAGAACCACCCTTCACACGATATTGTATTCTTTTCAAGAAAAGATCAGG
>JBJMLT010000518.1:0-2560 GCA_045805165.1 Flavisolibacter sp. | reverse complement strand
TCAATACCTGCAGAATCTCCAAATACCCTCTGTGCCTTGCTATGGTCTGAATAGGCATGCTGTACTTCATTTCTTGCGCTTAAATAACTAATGTCTGGTGTTACTCCAAATTCCGCGCACACCACCTCAGCCAGCTCATTTACTGTATAAGGTTTGTCAGCTCCAATATTAAAGACCTGGTTGTAAGCCTCAGCAATGGTTACTGACTTTGCAATAGGTATGGCTACATCATCTATATAGCTGAAGGCCCGTGTCTGACTTCCATCTCCAAAGATCGTCAGCTTCCTTCCCTGCATGATCTGGTTCATGAAGATGCCGATCACATTTCGGTACTTATCTCCTATGTTTTGATTTTCACCATATACATTATGCGGACGAAAAACAATATAGTTCAGTCCAAACATTTCATGGGCGGCTCTCAGGTCCAGTTCCACCGCATACTTGGACACTCCATATGGATCTTCGGGTTCAGGGGTCATCTCTTCGGTCATCGGAAGTTGCCCTTTTCCGTAAACGGCAATGGAAGAGGTAAAGACAAAGCATTTTACTTTTTGCTTTACAGCTTCATTAATAAGGTTAATGCTTCCAATCAGGTTCGTATTATAATTATAGCGGCGGATGAAATGAGAGAGCCCTTCTGCTGCATAGGCAGCCAGGTGATAGATATAGTCAAATCTGTGTTCAGTGAAGATCTGCTGGATCAGTTTTTCATCCGTCACGCTTCCTTGAATGAATTCTGCGCCTTCAGGAATATGGTCTTCAAAGCCTCCGCTCAGGTCATCAAGCACTATTACTTCATGGCCCAGCGATAGGCACTGCCGGGCTACATGCGAGCCTATAAAACCAGCTCCCCCGGTAATTAAAGATTTTGGCATTGTATTAAATTTAAAACTATAATTAATTAACTGGCGAATATTTCGATGTGGTTAAATTCCACATGGTTCCTTTTACAAACGATTTTAAATGTTGGAATTGCCTCTTAAATGCAAATTTAAGAGTTGCTTTTGGCGCAGTGAATAAGATGAAAAAGGTGATGAACGCCAGAAATTGCAACATGCTGGTATTTCTTCGCATATACAATATTCTGTTGCGGGTATGATAATACACTTTAATGGCGCTCTGTTTCCCCATGGTAATGGACTCTTTATGATAGATCAGTCCTTTCGCCTGGTAATAGATTTTATATCCCGCTTTTATTATCCGTGAGCTCCAGTCCCACTCTTCATAATAGATGAAAAACTTTTCAGGGAACATACCTACTTTATCAATTACTTCCTTCTTTACCATCATGGCGCAACCATGTGCGCCGTAAGTATAGCCGGATGTATCATATTGGCCTTTGTCCACTTCTTTATTTCCTACAGAAGTAGTGCGGCCAGTATAAACATTGATAGGATTAAAACCTGCGTATTGAATAATTTCTGGATGATGATAGAAGCGGATCTTAGGACAGGTAACACCTATAGTTGGGTCCTCATAAAATGGTTCCAGTAATGTTTCCAGCAAATTGGGAGTAACCTCAGTATCATTATTTACTATGAAAATATATTCTCCCCTGGCCTGGCGAATGCCCCAGTTGTTGCCTCCTGTGAATCCTAAATTCTTTTCACTTCTAAGTACTTTTGTGTTTGGATAATTTTGAAAATTTATATATTCTGTAGGATCTGTTTCAGATCCCATATCGCAAACTAGTATCTCATAGTTCTTATAAGTAAAGTTCCTGGTGGATTCAAGAAACTCACAGGTAATTTTGGTTTGGTTCCATGTTAATGTAACAATGGATACCAATGGTAACTCTGTGCTCAGCATTTAGATAGTTTTTAACGGTACGTAGGATTGCAAAAATTATACATTTTCTTTCTGAAGCAGAGCGGCAGGTGTGCGCGCTATGATCCAGAAATCATATAACAGGTTGAATTTGCGTGCGTAGGATATATCTAAATTAATTCTTTCTTGTGCACTCATATCAGATTTGCCTCTCTTCTTGATCTGCCATAGACCTGTAATGCCGGCCGGAGCCATAAAGCGCTCAACGCATTCATTCGTAGTTAAGGTTGCTGCTTCATATAATGGCAGAGGACGGTTGCCAACTAACGACATTTGTCCTTTCAATACATTGAAAAGCTGAGGTAATTCATCCAGGCTGGTGTTGCGCAAAAATTTCCCCACTTTCGTGATCCTTGGATCATTCGAAATTTTAAAGAAATTGGCTTTCTTTTCTTCATTGCCATACTGGTTTAAATGATTAAGCAACTCGATCTTTGTATCAGCATTAATTTCCATAGTTCTGAACTTATGGAACTTGAAGATTTTATAGCCTTTACCTGCGCGCTTTGAATTATAGAATACAGGTCCTCTGGATTCAATCTTAATAGCGATCGCGATCAGTATAAATACCGGCGCCAGAACGATCAATAATAAAGTAGATATTACAATATCGAAAACTCTTTTAATAGCGAAATCAGGATCTTTCAGGCTGGCTACATTTTGCCTTTGCTCTGCCTGATAAGCCTTTTCTTTTTTCAGGAACGATATCTTGCTGGTAAAATCATATTGCCAG
>JBJMLT010000517.1:0-9880 GCA_045805165.1 Flavisolibacter sp. | reverse complement strand
TATTACTCAGGGCTACATATGCAGGAATGCTAGGGGAGAGGTAGACAATTTGAAAAGAGGCGGAAGCGATTACAGCGCTTCATTAATTGCTGCGGCTATAAAGGCCAGCGTATGTGAAATATGGACAGATATTAGCGGTATGCATAATAATGATCCACGAATTGTAAACAAGACTGTTCCTGTTGATCATTTGAGTTTTGATGAAGCGGCTGAATTAGCTTATTTCGGAGCCAAGATTCTGCATCCGGCTTCCATATGGCCCGCGCAGCAATTCACCATTCCGGTTAAGCTGCTTAATACAATGGAGCCACAGGCTAAAGGAACATTAATAGCTGAAGAAGCAGCTTCTGTAGGCGTAAAAGCGGTTGCTGCTAAAGATGGAATTACCGCTGTTAATATTCGCAGCAGTCGAATGTTATTGGCTTATGGTTTTTTGCGCAAAGTGTTTGAGATATTCGAAAAGTACAAAACGCCTATAGATATGATCACTACTTCTGAAGTGGCTGTATCTGTAAGTATTGATAATGATTCTTCGCTTGCTGATATTATTAAGGAATTACAAACTTTTAGTTCAGTTGCTACGGATAAAGATCAATCCATAGTTTCCATAGTAGGAAATAAAATAGCCTCCGATCCGGATACTTTGCGAAAAGTGTTTGAAAGCCTTACAAACATTAAAATAAGGATGGTTTCTTATGGCGGCAGCGAACATAATATCTCTATCCTCGTTCCCACAACTCAAAAGAACCTTGTCCTTCAACAACTAAACTCCGGCCTATTTGGCCTCTAAACGACGCCTATCGTCATACCCCCTGTCCCCCTAAAGGGGAGACTTAGGTCAGTAATTCTTTACGTTAGCAATTAGTTTGAAAGTAAATATTAGAAAACATTCTGTTTGGGATCATAAATTATTAAGGTAATTACCATTCATATTTTGATAATTGTATCTAAGTTCCCCCTATAGGGGGACAGGGGGTGATCTCCCCTTTAGGGGGACAGGGGGACGCTCATATCACTATCAACGCATCACCATAACTAAAGAATCTGTATTTATCTTTTATTGCTTTTTTATAAGCTTCCATTGTTAGATCGTAACCGGCGAAAGCGCAGGTCATAATTAATAAGCTTGTTTTTGGCAAATGAAAATTGGTTACAAGTGCATCTGCAATGCTAAAATCGTAAGGCGGATGAATAAATGTATTGGTCCAGCCTTCTGATGGCTTTAATAATTTCTGAGCGGTTACCGAAGATTCTAATGCCCTCATGGTAGTAGTTCCGATAGAACAGATCCTGTGGCCACCCTCTTTTGCTTTATTTACAATTTTGCAGGCATTGTCTTCTATCCTGTAATATTCAGCATCCATTTTGTGCTTGCTTAGATCTTCCACTTCAATCGGACGAAACGTTCCAAGTCCGGTATGTAGCGTCACCTCAGCAAATCGGATCCCTTTTATTTCACACCTTTTAATCAGTTCCCTGCTAAAATGCAAACCGGCTGTCGGAGCAGCTACTGCACCTTCATGCTTCGCATAAACAGTTTGATAGCGTTCGCGGTCTTCTTCATCCGGCTTCCGCTTAATATATTTTGGAAGGGGAGTTTCACCATATTTTTCAAGTACCTGTCGGAATTCTTCTTCCGAGCCTTCATGTAAAAACTTAATGGTACGGCCTCTGGAAGTGGTATTATCGATCACCTCGGCTACAAGCTCTTCAGTATCGCCAAAATATAATTTATTGCCTACTCTTATCTTTCTTGCGGGATCAACGATTACATCCCAAAGCCGGTTAGGCTTATTTAATTCTCTTAATAGAAATACTTCGATCTTGGCTCCAGTTTTTTCTTTCCGGCCATACATTCTTGCTGGAAATACTTTGGTATTGTTTACTACAAATACATCCTTATCATCAAAATACTCCAGTATGTCGCGGAAATGCTTGTTCTCTATCTGGCCTGTCTTGCGATGAATCACCATCATACGTGCATCTTCACGTTTTTTAGCAGGATGTTGGGCAATAAGATTGAGAGGAAGATCAAACTTGAATTGTGAAAGCTTCATGGGCTTAAAAATGTGTTTTTGGGCCTCATGACGCAAACCAGGGAGTAAGTTGCGGGATTTAAGTCCAACGCTCGGTCTTACGGCACCGGGCATGGTCATTTAGCATATAAAGTCGGCAAAGGTACAATAAATTCAAAAAAATATAGGAATATTTTATGGTTTAAGCTTTATTTAAGGCTATTATTTTACAGATGATAAGCTTAGATTTAACTTCATATAAACGATCCTATTCTATTATGAGGTTTCTGTTGATTGTGTTGCTATTGGCTTCGCAGCTGAATTCTCCCTCTCAGACAACTAAATTTCCGGCAAAAAAATATCCGGCTCTTTTATGGGAAATAAGAGGTAATGGTTTAAAAAAGCCCTCTTATTTATTCGGTACAATGCATGTAAGCAATAAAATGGTTTTCCATTTGTCTGATTCTTTTTACCTGTCTCTTAAAAAGGCAGATGTAGTTGGTTTGGAAACTGACCCTGGCAACTGGCAGGATGACTTTTCAAAATATGATATGGATTTGCAGTCCATCTATAATTCCAGATGGAAGAACAGCAATTATCCTAATGACTATTTAACTGTAAATACCCTCCAGCTTTTTCCTTACGATAAATTAATAGAAATAGCCTTATATAGTAGCCCTTCCATCGTAAACAGCTTTTTGTACAGAAATAATTCCGGCGCGGCGGCAGATTTTGAAGAAGATACTTATCTGGACCTTCACATTTACCAGGCTGGTAAAAAATTAGGAAAGGTGGTTTGCGGACTTGAAAATTTTGATGAAAGCATGAAGCTGATGAAAGAGGCTTATATGGATGGTATTAAAGAAAGGAACAATAAATCAAGATCGTACGACCAGGATGAGGAATTTTCTTATAGCAAGTTGGAAGATGCATATCGAACTGGTAACCTTGATCTGTTAGATACGATTAATAAATTAAACAGTACTTCAGCTGCTTTTGATGAGAAATTTATTTACAGAAGAAATAGTATCCAGGCTCATTCTATCGATTCTATCTTAAGGTCAAATCAATCTTTATTTGCAGGAGTTGGCGCAGCTCATTTACCGGGAAACAGGGGAGTGATTGAATTATTAAGACGTATGGGATATCGGTTGCGGCCAATAAAAATGGGTGAATGGAATGGTACTGAAAAAGATGAAATAGAAAAAATTCATGTCCCTGTTCATTTTTCAAGGCAATATTCCTCTGATAGTTTTTTTACCGTTGATCTTCCCGGTAAGCTTTATAGTTTCAATAAATCGCAAGGTTACCTAAGTCAGGAGCAGTATGCTGATATGACCAATGGATGTTATTATTTGGTCACCCGCATAATTACAGATGCGGCGATAAGGGGACAAGCTCCGCAACAGGTAAGAAAAAAAATTGATAGTGTGCTATATGAAAGCATTCCGGGTAAAATAATATCTAAAAAGTCAATCACCCGCAATGGCTATACTGGCTTTGATATTTTAAATAAGACCCGAAGGGGCGATTATCAGAGATACAACATTTTCGTTACGCCTTTTCAAATACTCATATTTAAAATGAGCGGTGTGGAAGATTATGTAAAGGATGGTAAAGAAGCCGAACAATTTTTTAGCAGTATTGAATTAAGGGAAAACAAAAACGAATGGAAAAATTTCACTCCCAAATTTGGCGGCTTTGAAGCTAAGCTGCCTGGTGAACCTCTCATATTAAATGATAATAACCTGGAATTCATGTCTTATGATAATGAAACAGGAACAGCCTATAGTATTTTAAGGTCCGATATAAATAATTATGGATTTGCTGAAGAGGATAGCTTTGATCTGAAGCTGATGGAAGAAAGCTTTTCATCATCAGATTTCATTGATCATCAGCTAAGCAGAAAACATGCATTGAATAATGGATATCCGGTTTTAGAATCAAGATACAAATGCAAAGATGGTTCAATAGTAGTAGCAAAGTTTCTTATTCAGGGCCCTCATTATTACAGTGTCATTGCTCATGGTAAGACGGAAACTAATGAAATGAGGTCCTTTCTTAATTCATTTGCTATAAAACCTTTTATATATCCCGAAGGCAAATCAGAGTCTGACACTTTGCTTCATTTTACAGTGCAAACCCAGGTGCCTTTAAATGCGAGGAAAAAGATCCCAATGTTTTCAGAGGACATGTCGGACTATTTTAATTCAAAGGATGAAGATCCGCTTCCAAAAGAAAATAGCGTATTCAAGCATAAATTGGTGGGTAGCGATCTGACAGGCGAAAAGATTTATATTTCATTTTTTAAGCCATCACGGTATTATACTTATAAGAAAACATCGGCTAGACCAGATTCTGTTCATTTCAAATCCGAAAACCAGGTTTGGACCTATAGAGCCCGGAAAAAATACCAGTTGACTGATAAGGAAAATGTATTTGAATATGTGCTGGGCGATCCTAAAAGCAGTCGCATATTAATAGGTAAGATCTTTTCTAGGAATGGTATAGATGTAAAGCTGGAAACGGAATCTGATACTATTTCAAAGCTTAGTACATTCGTCTCCACTTTCTTTAATACGTTCAACCCTTCGGATTCATTATTTAATTCTTCAACAGTAAAGAAAAAGTCTGGTTTGTTTTTTTCTGATCTGTTTGGTTCAGATACACTTTTGCATAAGCACGCTTTGAAGAATGTAGATAAAGTAGAATTTGATTCTTCAGATCTTAATCAGTTAAAAACAGCTATATCTTCTCTAACCTGGAAGGAGAAGAACTACTTGCCGCTTAAAATTGCATTCATTCATCAGATCGGAGATATAAAAACAAGTGCCGCCTCAGATTACCTGAAACAGATCTATTTATCTTCCCAGGATACGATTGAATTTCAATATGCAGTTTTAGAAACTTTATTGCAGCAAAGCAATCTTTATTCTTACAACACATTTAGCTCTATTGTATCAACGGACCCGCCGGTACTAAGAACAAATTCAGCGAATGCTTACAGGGTTAGTACTCGTAGATACCTGTTGGCCAGGCCAAATAGTAAGACCTATCATTATAATTCTTTTGAGGCCAGTAATGACCATCAATTTCTGGACGATCTGTCAGATTCGCTTCAATTAACTGCCCTCATATTCAAAAAATTAATTCCTTTAATTAATGTTCATGATTATGAACAGCCTCTTATAGAGCTTCTCGCTCAATTGGTTGAAAATAATTTAATAAAAGGAGATGATTATAAGGAATTGGAATCTAAGATTGTATTGGAAGCAGGACAATTGATTAAAAAGCAGGTTGCTTTTGAGAAGGACAAAGCAATAAAAAAAGCAATGAAAGCGGATGATGGAAGTTCAGATGATGACACAGAAATTACTATAGACCCTCCTAACAGCCAGTTAGCCATATTCGCCACTTTACTTATGCCTTTTTACGATAATAATTCGGCTGTGGCTCCTATGATTAATCAATTGCTGAACGGTAAGGACGATCAGCTGAAATATAAATGCATGATCTTATTGCTAAGGAATAAAAAGCCTTGTCCTGATACATTGATCAATTCCTTTGCTTCAGCAGATTACTTCAGGTATCAATTGTTTACCGACCTTTCCGAGCTTGGCATGCTGCAACTGTTTCCTGAAAAATATAATAATGAGCTCGATCTCGCAAAGAGTAAATTAGTTACTGTTTCAAGTGATAGTCCGCTAGATTCTATTGTATTTCTCGATCGCTTGCCCGTGCATTTTAAAAGCAGGTCCGGCTATGTTTATTTCTTCAAATGCAAGCATAAAAAAGAGGATAATTCCTGGAAGCTTGCTAGTGTTGGAATATTTCCTTTTGATTTAAAAAAGCTCAATGCCAGTATTAAAAATAATTCATCAGGCGACGACGATTATGATTTTACTGACAAGCCGGATACCAGGCTGAATAATTCAGAGCCTATTAAAGTTCAATTGGAGAAGGCATTAAAAAAGCTGGAATATTCTAAGCGTAAAAGTGCTTCGATGTTTTACAACGATGATGGCTTTGCGAATTTTGACTTCCAGAAAATGGTTGATATTAAAGAGTAGGTACAGAGGAAAGGAGTGTCTTTGTATATTCATTGGAAGGATGTAGATAAATATCATCCGCCTTTCCCTGTTCAACAATTTTTCCTTTATTCATTACCAGTATTCGGTCACACATATATCTTACAACTGAAAGGTCGTGTGATATAAAGACCATGGTAAGGTTAAGATCTTTCTTTAGGTCATTCAACAGGTTGAGTACCTGTGCCTGAACGCTTACATCAAGTGCCGAAACGGATTCATCACATACTAAAACAGAAGGAGCAAGTGCAAGTGCGCGCGCAATAACTATGCGTTGTCGCTGACCTCCTGAAAATTGATGGGGATACCTGTGCATCATGGAAGAGGCTATCTTCACTTTATCCAGTAATTCTTCAACTCTTTTTGTCTTTTGCTTATTGTTACTTAGCAGTCCTGCTACTTTCATAGGCTCCGCAATGGCATCGCCAATCGTTAGCCTTGGATTTAAGGAAGAATAAGGATCCTGGAATATTAACTGGACCTCTTTCCTTAATTCACTGATCTTCTTTTCAGAAATATGAGTTATATCCTCATTGTTATAAATAATTTTCCCTTCATAAGGTTCAATCAGTTTCAGCAGTGTTCTGCCTAATGTTGTTTTACCGCATCCGGATTCTCCTACAAGTCCTAAAGTTTCATTTTCAAAGATCTCAAAGCTCACAGAGTCCACAGCAGTTACATAACTTTTAGTCTTCCCAAGAATATTTTTTTTACCCGGAAAGCGGACGGATATATTCTGCACACTTATTAAAAAACGGGAGCGTAACCCTTTATCTGTAATGGTATCACTTGGAGGTATATAATTTTCTTTTCCTAAAAAATTTTCAACGGTAGGTAATCTGTAGCCTTTTGGATATTTACCAGGTCTGCAGGCAATAAGTGCTTTTGTATAAGGATGTTGAGGATCATTGAATATGGAGCTTGTAATATTTTGTTCTACTATTTCCCCTCTGTACATTATAGACACATGGTCAGCGATTTCAGATACTACTCCAAGATCATGAGTTATAAAAATAATTCCTATATGGTGCTGCTCTTTCAATTCCAGTAATAATGAAAGAATGGATTTTTGTACAGTTACATCTAATGCGGTTGTCGGTTCATCGCATATCAATAAAGAGGGAACGCAACACATGGCAATTGCAATCATTACCCTTTGTTTTTGGCCTCCGCTTAGTTGATGAGGGTATCTGTCCATCATCTTTCCGGGCTCCGGCAACTTAACTCTGGCTAGCCAATCGATAGCTTGTTGTTTTGCTGTAGTATAATTGATTCCTTTATGCCGTACCAGTACTTCTGTGATCTGATCTCCGCACTTCATTACAGGGTTCAAAGAGGTCATTGGCTCCTGGAATATCATCGCTATTTTATTCCCCCGGATTTCTTGTATGGTCTTGCTATCAGCATTTAGAATATCAATAGCCTCATTCCCATTTTCAGAAAATAAAATAGAGCCTGACGGGTAGTTAGCAGTTGGCTTAGGTAATAATTTAAGTATGGAGAGGGAAGTAACCGATTTCCCCGATCCGCTTTCTCCTACGATGGCAGCAACTTCTCCTCTTTTTACTTTCAGGGATACGTTTTTAACCGCATGGGTCAATTCTCCTTCATTTTGAAAATCAATTGAAAGGTTGCTTATAGTTAATAGGTCATTCAATATAATTTCAGTTTACGTTCAGAATTTAGATTTTTTCTCAGGAGAAATAACCTTTATTGAAATACTTTTCGGAGGAGTAGGATAAAATATCAGGCATACCATGCATCTCTGAACATAATTACTGTCTATGGTAAAATAAAATTCTTCACCTTCTTTAATTTCTGAAGGGAAATGGCACCTGCTTCTTAATGCAAATACATTGGTATAGCTTTTACCTGAATGTTCATCTTTCCACTCTTTATTATATAGAGTGGTGTCCATTTTTCCTTCCAGTAATTTAATGGTGTAATTCATACAGGCGCCTTTTACTTCAAGCCTGCCCTTATAATAGCCAGCCGGCATTTTGGTATGATTGCAGGATTTTTTTCCTAAGGCAAATAATGCAAGTGCTGTAAATAAAAATAGTTTCATAGTTGGGATTAATTTAAAAACGGAGATGTCGAACGGTCAGTCCGTTATTTATTAATTGTTTCAGCGAATCTACACCAATCTTTAAATGCCTTTCAACAAATTGCTCTGTTACCTTTCTATCGCTTTCTTCTGTTTTAACGCCTTCAGGAACCATTGGCTGATCACTTACTAATAATAATGCGCCTGTGGGTATTTTATTATAAAAGCCTACAGCAAATATGGTGGCAGTTTCCATATCTATTGCATACGCCCTTATTTCCTGCAGATATTCCTTAAATTCATCATCGTGCTCCCAAACGCGACGGTTAGTAGTATAAACAGTTCCCGTCCAGTAATCTACCCCATGATCTCTAATGGTAGTAGAAATAGCTTTCTGTAAAGCGAAGGCAGGCATGGCGGGTACTTCCGGAGGAAAATAATCATTCGAAGTTCCTTCTCCTCTTATTGCGGCAATGGGTAAAATAAGATCACCCAGTTTGTTTCTTTTTTTCAGGCCGCCGCATTTTCCCAAAAAAAGAACGGCTTCAGGATTAATGGCTGTAAGAAGATCCATTACGGTGGCAGCGGTAGGACTCCCCATTCCAAAATTTATAATGCTGATGCCTTCGGCAGTTGCGCATTGCATTGGCTTATCTGTTCCTATTATTTTTACATTATTCCATTCTGCAAATAGGTTAACATAATTGCTGAAATTGGTAAGCAGAACGTACTTGCCAAAGTTCTCTAGCAATTCACCCGTGTATCGTGGAAGCCAGTTCTTGACTATGTCATCTTTTGTCTTCATATCTACGAATTTAATGATTACGTTTGACCAATGATAATTGTAGCTTATCCCGAGCCTCAATTCAAAATTAAAAAGGAAAACAGCGGTACTTATATATTTGATGCTATCCGAAGATCCTGGTTGCTTATGACAGATGAAGAATGGGTGCGGCAGAATTTCGTTAGTTATTTAATTGAAAGCTTAAAATACCCTTCCACATCTATTGCTTTGGAAAAAGAGATCATTTTAAATGATCTGAAAAAAAGATTTGATATTCTGGTATATAATAAAGAATTCAGGCCATGGCTGATTGTTGAATGTAAGGGTCCAAATGTTCCATTAAGTGAAGATGTTTTGCAACAGGCTTTGCGTTATAATATCACTGTTCCGGTCCAATACATTATAATCACTAACGGCCACACCACCATTGGCTGGAAAAAAGAAAGCAACGGACTAAAATTATTAAATACCCTCCCCGAATATTAATCTTCTCTCATAAATATCAAATACATAAAACCTCCATCCACCCTCCCTGATCCACCACCACCCATCATCCCTCATCCACTACTCATCATCCACGATTCATCATACCCCTCTAACATACACCATTCATCATCCGCAATCCATCATCCACAATCAATCATTCATCATCCACCATTAACCATCCATCATCCACCATGCACCAATTACCATTCACAATTCACCATTCACCATTCACGATTCACCATCCACCATCGGCCTTTAATCCCCTTTTTAAAATAAGGAATAAAGATTGCCCCGCAATCTTTATTACTCCTACTTTCAGGAAAAACAAATCCACAAATAGTTTCCAAAATAAATTAAATGGAAACTTCAAATAACATCCACCCCCCAGCGTCTTATCCCGCATTATAATAAAGCATCACTATACAATAAACACTAATTAGCGGGATACAGCGCCTCCAAC
>JBJMLT010000516.1:0-7812 GCA_045805165.1 Flavisolibacter sp. | reverse complement strand
GGTTTAAATAAGATGCTTAGTAATATAAGTTAAGAAGAATTTCAAAATATCCGTAATAAAAGTGATTGAAGATGAAAGATTAGCGAATAACTTAGAGGAAACATTTACTGATGAATACGATTGGCTATTTTGAAATACAGTCATCTGATCCAAAAAGGGAGATCAAATTCTACGAAGCTGTTTTTGGCTGGAAGTTTACTAATGTTCCAGGCCTTCCAATTGAATATTATAGCATTGGAACCAATAGCATTAATGGAGGGTTATTAAAAAGGCCGGTACAGGTACCTCCACCACAAAGTGGTACCAATGCCTATGTTTGTTCCATTCAGGTAAATGATTATGATGAAACTGACAAGTTGATATTAAAAAATGGGGGCATGGTAGCTATGGCAAAATTTGCTATTCCTGGTAAATGCTGGCAAGGGTATTATCTGGATGAAGATAGAAATACATTCGGAATTTTTCAGGTAGACCTGAATGCCAAATAAGTAAATAAGTTTAAACTTATAAATTAATTTAAATCATTTTTTAAACCGCTCAATTAGTTTATTATATCGAAAATAAAAGGTAATGTACTAACCGCATGAAAATTATTACGTGGAACTGTAATATGGCGTTTAGAAAAAAGGCTCAATATTTAGTGGAGCTGAAACCGGATATTGTTATAATTCCTGAATGTGAGTGTCTGGAAAAATTAGTTCTTCCTGAGGATGTTCCTAAACCTGACCAGGTTCTTTGGTATGGACAAAATTTGAATAAAGGACTTGGGATCTTTGCCTATGGGGAGATAAAATTTAAGGAGCTGGATTGCCATAACAGGAAATTGAAACTGGTTATTCCGATTGAAGTAACAAAAGGAACGATGAAATTCAACCTTTTTGCCATTTGGGCTAACAATGTAAAGGACAAGAAGCATCAATACGTTGGGCAGATATGGAAGGCTTTAAAATGCTACGATAGCTTATTAACTGAAGGCCCATCCATTTTAGCAGGAGATTTTAATAGTAACACCATCTGGGACCAACCTAAAAGAAAAGGTAATCATACCCATGTTGTTGGAAAATTACAGGAGAAGGGGATCTATAGCTGCTATCATAAATATTATAATTGCGAGCAGGGTAAAGAAGCACATGATACATTGTTCATGTACAGGCACAATGACAAAGGCTATCACATTGATTATTGCTTCGCTTCTGAAAACTTTATTAATAACTTAATTACTGTAGATGTGGGAGACCATACACACTGGTGCAAACTAAGCGACCATGTGCCTTTAAGTGTAACATTTGGTTAAATAAGAATAATTACCAGATGGTTAAAGAGATAGCGGGCTTCCCAACCTTAATTAAGATTGAACAAAATAAAAGCAAATTGCTTATTACTTTATATCTGTCTTGTGCTTACAATAGCGTCGGACAACTCCTCTTCAATTTCATAAAGCCAGCGTAATGAACCTGGGAAAAGTTTCCAGTTGTTGCTTTCTTTTTCCTTTAAGCTGAACGAAATGGGCTTGTTATTTGAATCTTTTGATGTAATAAAGAATTTTACACCATTGGTATTTCTTAACCTTGTAAATTCAAAAAGCCTGATCTCGTCTCCTACTTTAATCTCCTTAGTAAATCGTTCCATTAATTTATTTTAGATGAAAAAAATGCCAGGAATAAAAAGCCCCGCGGTGCGGGGCTATTGTTATAAAGAAACTAATTAATATCTGTTCTTATTATAACTGTTTCCGTTATTGTAGTTTCCACCACCACTATTACGGGAAGGCCTATCTTCTTTTGGCTTCGCTTCCATTACTTTGATTGCCCTACCATCTACGGTAGAATCATTTAATTCAGCGATCGCTTTTTTAGAAGCTGCTTCATCGGACATTTCTACAAAACCAAATCCTCTTGATTTTCCAGATTCTCTGTCGCTAATAATTTTGGCTGATGTAACTTCTCCATAAGGAGTAAAAAATTCTCTTAAGTCTGCGTCTTGAACGTCGAAACTTAAGTTTGAAACATAAATGTTCATGTTAACATTATTAAAATTTAAAAAATATCTGAGGTGGCAAGAAGTAAAAGGACTAACTAAGATGCAGAAGCAGAATAATTAATAGAATACTGTTGCGAGGCTCAAATTAACCAAGTAAAGATACACTTTATTTTTGAGGAATGCTATAATAAGGGGTATATGGTTCGTTAAATTGCTAAGAGCGGAAAGGTTAGGAAGGAGAGAAAGAGGGACTTAACCGCAAAGGCGCGGAGGAAATGCTAAGAGATGAAAGGTTAGGAAAGAGGGAAAGGATCGTCAATCGTCAATCGTCAATCGTCAATAATCGAGAATCGGGGGATTTAATAGCTAAGGGATGAAAGGGTTGGAAAGGGGGAGGAAAAAAATCTGTTTTATGGAAGTAATGCGGAAATTTATGGAATGGGGAAGACGAAACATCAGCAATTATTGGAAGGGCCCGTTTTAACATCTCTTATTAAGCTGGCTGTTCCAATTGTTATAGCCAATTTGCTTCAGGCTGCTTATCAATTAGTAGATGCTTTCTGGGTAGGCAGACTGGGTGGTTTTGCAGTTGCGGCTGTATCTATCAGTACTCCTGTTACTTTTCTAACTATTGCTTTAGGTGTTGGCTTTGCAATAGCCGGTTCTATTTTAATTGCTCAGTACTTTGGAGCACGCAATATGCAAATGGTGAACCATATTGCGGCTCAAACTTTACTACTTGTGGTTTCACTTTCAATTCTATTTGGAGCAGCAGGTTATATTCTTAGTCCCACTTTTCTTCATTTGCTGAATGTTAGTCCGCAAGTATACAACGGAGCCCTTGGATTTTTGAGAGTATCATTTATAGGACTTGTTTTCAACTTTAGCTTTTTTATATTTCAATCCATCATGCGAGGCATAGGTAATGTTACATTGCCTGTTTACATAGTTCTGGGTACTGTTATTTTAAACTTCGCTCTCGATCCTATATTCATATTTGGCTGGGGCCCAATAAAAGGAAACGGAGTGATGGGCGCTGCACTGGCTACTCTTGCCACGCAGAGCCTGGCCTGCATTATTGGCTTTGTAATTTTATTTCGCGGCCGCTATGGCATTCATGTACAATGGAAAGATTTTATACCTGACTGGTTCCATATTAAACGGGCATTCTCTATTGGCTTTCCGGCTTCCATTGAACAATCTATGCGCGCGTTGGGGTTAACCGTTTTGACGTTCCTTATTGCCAGCTTCGGTACTAACACTGTTGCCAGCTATGGAGCAGGTTCCACTATTCTGCAACTGGTAATGATACCTGCTATGGGATTATCTATGGCCATTTCTACCCTGGCCGGTCAAAATATTGGCGCCAGAAATATGCCAAGGGCTGAACGTGTAGCCCGATTGGGATCTATTTTGGGATTTAGCATTCTTACATTGATAGGAGCTATTGTTTTTTTCACTGCACCTTATTTAGTAGCCTTTTTTGTTCCCAAGGATGCATCTGTGATACAAGGAGGCAGTATTTTTCTTCGCATTATGTGCCTTTCGTGGGGATTTATGGGTTTGCAACTTTGCCTTACCGGAGTTCTGCGCGCTTCCGGCAATATGATTACAGCCATGGTTCTTACTTTAATTTCACAGTGGGTATTGCAATTCCCTTTAGCGTATGTGCTTTCCCGTCATACAAGTCTTCAGGAAAAAGGGTTATGGTGGTCATTCCCCATTTCGTATGCAGTGATCGCTCTTATAACAATGGGAGTGTATGCTAAAGGCGACTGGAAAAAGAAAAAGCTGACAGACCATGATACAGTGCTTACCAATGAAGCGGCACAGGAAATGACCGCTGAAGAAGGTATAAGGAGATAGATTTTATTAGTCTTTTTTCTTCTCCATATCCTTCATCAATTCTTTTGACTTTTTATTCAGCGATTCCGGCATGGCTTCGTGCTGTTGTTGCAGGCTTTTACTTAATCCTTTTTCTACCTCTTCTTTTTTATATGTAGTATTCTTTAATGCTTTTTGATAATTCTCCGCATGTTCCTCAGGCAAAGGTGTTTCCATTGCAGGTTCATTTGGATCTATTTCGCATTCAATTAATACCGGACCTTCCATTTCCAGGGCCAACTTCAATTGCTCGTAACACATGGTGGGATCATCTATATGAATTGCCTTCAATCCGCATCCTTCTGCGATCTTTACAAAATCTGCAGGAAGAAGATCATTTCCAAATTCCGAATTGCCCATGAAGGACATCTGCTCCCACCTTTCAAGCGCCAATGTATTATTCTTGAACACCAATAATTTTACTGGAAGCTTGTATTGCGACAATGTAAGAAGATCACCCAAAGCCATTGTTACTGCTCCATCTCCTGCCAATACTACTACCTGCCTTTCAGGAAATGCTACCTGGGCCCCTATTCCATAACTAATTCCAGATGCCATTGTGCAACTGGTTCCACTGATAGAGAATAGCTGACCTTTTCGCATTTTTAAATTCTTATTAATCCAATAAGCTACTGTACCTGCATCGCCTAATACTATTGCATCGTCTCTCAATAAAGAAGATAAATGATAAACAGGGACTTGCGGTTTCATGGGCAGGCTTGGTCTTGTGCCCTGGTCTTCCATCAGTTGCCACCAGCTTTGCATTTGTTCCTGCGCTTTTTGTAAAAAAGAACGGTCATCTTTTTTTCTTAACCATGGTATCAATTCTTTTAATGTAGCTTTCGCATCGCCAGCAAGAGCTACAGAAACAGGATACCTCATACCGATCCGTTCTGGCATATCATCTATTTGTATACAATCGGCTTGTCCTGGTTTTGGATACCATTTTAAAAAAGGCATATTACTTCCAATGATCAACAGGGCATCGCATTCATCCATCACCATTTTAGAGGGCGCGGAACTTGTATGTCCTGTACCGCCTGTGGTGTATGGATCATCATCCGGAATTACATCTTTCCCCAATAAAGATTTAATTATAGGTGCACCTAAAGTTTCTGCTATTTGCAGTATTTCGTCTGTAGCGCTTCTGGCACCAACACCTACAAGCATTGCCACTTTCTGCTTAGCATTTAATAGTTCAGCAGCTTCTTTAATTAGTCTTTGCTCAGGAATGCGAATAGGTTGATGAAAAACAAATGAAGTATGATTTAGTACATTTTCCTTTGAAGGCTTAATTTCTTCGACAGGCATACTTTGAAAATCTACCGGTATGGAAATGTGAACAGGTTTTCTTTTACTTAATGCTATCCGGCAGGCCCGGTCTACAGTACCATCTACATGTGAAGGTCCGATAATGCGTTCATTAAAAACACTAAAAGCCTCCATCATTTTATTGGAGTCTGCCCCTTGTAAATTTTCAGATCCTATCAAGTCGTGAAAAGTGAGTCCTGTAATAGCAAGCAAGGGCACATGATCTGACTGTGCATCCAGCATTCCATTTAAAAGATGAACAACACCAGGACCAGTAGTACCAAAACATACACCGATCTTTCCTGTAAGCTTAGCATAAGCTACGGCAGCCAGCGCGCCTACTTCTTCATGACGAACATGAATGTATTTGATCTGAGTTTGCTTTTTACGCAAGGCTTCAACAAACCCGTTCACGCCATCGCCTGGCATACCAAAAATAGTGTCTACGCCCCAGGCCATTAAACGTTCGAGAAAAATATCAGAAAGAGTTCTTGTGCCTGAAGTATTTTTCTGATTCACATAAAATTGCTCCATAATTAAATATTATTTGGTTCACTGGTAACGGTATTATCTGTTCCGCCCATTTGTTCATTCAGATTTTTTGTCAAGGTCTTTCTTATTTTCATCTGTGTGCTGGTGTAATGCATTATCTTCTTCCTTGCGGTAATAATCGTTTATATTAATACGATCTGATTTATTAGAATCTTCATTTTCTTCTTTTGTTGTATTTCTATTCTTATCCATAGTCTTTAATTTATTTTTCTTCTCTATGATATATTTTTTTTAATTCGTCTTTAGATCTTTCCAATACTCTTTTTTTAGATGCGGAGAGATTCTTTCCTCCGCGATTAATATAAAAGTTCAGCATGGACATTGCTGATTGATATGGTGTTCCTTTTTTGCGTTTACTATGGCGGGCAGACAGGCTGATGGATTTAGCGATCTTCTTCGGATCATTCCCTTTAAATACACCTTCCTTTAAATCCATGGCATCACTGGTTTCATTTACTCTTTTTGACCATTTATTCGATTTTTTTGGAGCAGATTTTCTGACAGAGGCTTTTGATTTAGATCTCGCAGATTTGGATGTGGATTTACCAGATCTGGATTTGGCTGGGGGTTTTTTCGTTGCCATAGCTGGTTGTTTAACTGTACGTATTGCTTCAAAGTCTTTGCCAGCTATTTTAAATTTCTTTCTCATCAGCAAATTGATGTGTAAGGGAGGGAGATCGGGGTTTAACCGCAAAGGCGCAAGGGCGCGGAGGAATTGCTAAGAGATAAAAGGTTGGGAAAGAGGGAAGGAGAACGTGAATGAATTCGTGAATCGTCAATCGTAAATCGTCAATGAAGTCGTGAATCGTGAATCGTAAATCGTCAATCGTCAATGATGGTGAATCGGGGGCTTTAAATTAAATAGATCTAACCCTCCCTTTAGGAGGACAGGGGGCGGTTCTTTCTGATGATGAATAAGATCACCAGACCCATCCCGATGCCGAATATGAGGCCTTTGATAAAATCAGGCATTTGGAAATATCTTAGGAATAAAGAGCCGAACATACAGAATAAGCCGACTGGTAATAGCAGGTTAATTTGTTTTTCTTTTTTCATTTTTATTGATTTTAAATTATTGATCATTTGAAAGCTGTTTTGAATAGGCTTCAATCTTTGAAATAAGCTCTGTTAGCTTTCTGGTTTTTCTTTTCATTGCAAACGGCCGTAATACCAACCACATAAATGCACACCAGGCGAGTAAGGCTATATAGCTAATTACCATTGTGAATATATTATCATATACTCCTTCATACAAGTAAAACAATAGGCCAATAGATGCAAAAGCAAAACCAATCTTCTGTGTTGTTTTCTGAAATTGCAACAAGTTTAATTTTTCCTTTTTTAAAAAGCTCAGGAATTCGCTGTTGGAATAATTTTTAAAGTTGGATATTCTTTTTAATGATCTAATGTTGGTGCTTAATAAAATAAACATAGCGATGAACATGAAAGTCTCTCCGACTCTTGTACTAATGAAATTAGATCTATAAGAGTACAGAACCCAGCACATAGCACCGATGAGAAACAATAGAAGAAATAAAACGGCAAATGTTTTTAACAGCCGGACAAATCTGTATTTTTTTGCCGATTTTATTATTCCTGGCAATGAAGGCAGATTTGCCATATCTGCAGTAAGCCATATTTGTTTCAGGTCATCTAAATTGTCCATATGCTTTAAATTTTTCAGCAAGCCTGGTTCGTATCCTATGTATTTTCACTCGTACATTGCCTTCAGATAATCCTACAATGGATGCTATTTCTGCCTGTGGCAACTCTTCCAACACGAGTGAAATAATAATTCTGTCCGTTTCTTCCATATCCGCAATGCATTGATATAAATAATTCAATTCCGATTCTTTATTTTCTTCCTGTGCCTGCGGTAAATCGTGCGGAATTTCAGTAAACTGTACCCGCTTTAATTTATTTATAGCCTTCAGGCAGTTGTTAGTGGCTATCCTGAATATCCAAGTGCTTATATTCGCTTCATTTCGGAAAGATTTCAGGTTTTGCCATACAGCAATAAATGTTTCCTGAAGCACATCCTGAGCCTTTTCATGGTCATTTAAATAGGCCATGCATACCCTGAAT
>JBJMLT010000515.1:0-3888 GCA_045805165.1 Flavisolibacter sp. | reverse complement strand
TTCATAGAGTGACTGGCCCGCATCCATGGAAAATAACTGATGCGTACCACCCATATCGAATGAGAAACGATAAGGATTGCGGAAACCATATGCATAGATCTCTCCTCTCGCTGGTGTGCCAACAAATGGATTATCTGCGGGAATTGCATACGGACTTCCGCTGTTTACATCGATGCGGAGAATATTGCCAAGAAGATTTGAATAAAGATCCTGACCATTTCCACCCTGGTTGACGGTGTACCAATCGTTCACATGGCCAGGCCCAACATCATCCTTATTTCCTCCATCACCTATTGAAATGTAAAGCATGCCATCCGGACCAAAAGCAATAGTGCCACCATTGTGATTGAATTGCGGATGATTTTCTTCCAGAATAATTCTTTCGCCAGACATATCTGCAGTATTTGCATCGGATGCAGATACTTTAAATTCTGAAATGCGTGTAAGGTTATTCCATGCATGGCTATTATCCGGTCCGCCTGAATTAGGAGGAGCAGTATAAAAAATATAGAATTTACCATTGGTCTTGAAATCGGGATGAAATGCCATGCTTAAAAGTCCGCGTTCATCATAACCCGGAGTAAGCGTAACCATTTTGGATGTAATATCTAAAAACGGTGTAGCACGCTTAGTGCCATCCGGATTAATGATCCAGATCTTTCCTGCCTGATCAACTACAAAAAGCCGCTTGCTTGCATCCGGTGGCTCTGTTACCTGTATTGGAGATACAAATCCATCTGCCACCAGCTTTAAATCGGGAGAGAGATTTGAAGGAGTAGTATTGTCATTTTTTTTGCATTGTGAAAGCAGCATAAGGCACCATGCGCTAATTACCCATAATAAAAAAGAAAGGGCACGGTGATCTTTCAAAGGCTTCAATGTTATGGTCATAAGATTTGTTTTTAATTAGGAAATAACTGATAAGCAGGCTTAGCCTTAAGGTGATAGGAGGATAAATGGCGGTAAAAAGTAAGTACGTTTTGGAAAGGGAATGGTTGGTATTTCAGCAATGTCTTTTTAACTTATCAGGATCTGTCATTATACAGCCACTGTTATTCATAGGCAATAAAAAACCCCGCTCTTTAGAAAGGATAAATTAAACTTACTGGTATACTTTCGGGAAGTCGGGGTTGAATAGAAAAAGCGGTTATTTTACACTTGTCATTTCCTCCGCTAGTTCTGCTTGCAGAATTTCATACTGAAGCTCTTTCAATTCTTTGTAAAGGCTTAATAGTTCCTTATGGGGCCTTCCGGCCTCAATAGCTGCTTCAAGCTCACAGCTTTTCACCTTAAGGTCTCTCTTTAGTTCTTTAATGTCCATTCAAATTAGGTTTAAATGATATGAAATTTATGCAAAAATCATTCCCTATAGTAGAGCTTTGTTCATCGTAATTTTACTATAGGAATGGGTGATTATAGGTAGTTATGTTGCTCCTTATTCTTTCATGGTAAATGATAAAGTAGTTCAGACAAAAAATTAATGGAAATCGGGTTTGCCTTTGATAAAGATCTCTTTGTATTTTTTCTATGCTGATGAAAGCTCAGGTTGTAATAAACCAGAAGCTATCTTCTTTTCTTTATAGTTTCTTCTACTGTATTCACTTTATTACGTACTATACTTCGCTTTCAGTTTATAAAAGTTAGATAATTGATATAATAAACTAAAAAGCGCATTATGCTTGGCAATTAGGTGTTTGAAGTAACAAGTTGTGGCAAATAAAGATGAAAAGCAAAGTATAATTCGTATTTGCAACTCTATCAATCCTATAAGCTGCAATATTTGAAGAAATAAATTATATTTCGGTATGAAATCAGTATTTGATAAAACAACAAGGGACGAATTAATAAATAGAATTAATCTGCTAAACGAAAATAGCACAGCTAAATGGGGTAAAATGAATGTGTACCAGATGCTGAAACATTGCATTTTATGGGAAGAAATGTTGCTCGGCAAAAAACAATACAGGCAATCCCTTTTGGGACGTCTGTTTGGTAAAATAGCCTTGAAAAGTATGCTGAAAGATGAACCTATGAAACCAAATTTACCTACGGTTCCATCCTTTAAGATCAGGAGTAACGGTAATGTTGCCGTTGCAAAAGCCGAATGGATCAAACTCCTGAATGAACATGCACAACGCAAAAACTCTGGAATTATTCACCCGTTTTTCGGCAAACTGACAGATGACCAGGCAGGCCAGATGGCTTATAAACATATCGATCATCATCTAAGGCAATTTAATTGTTAGATTATCTATTGTAGACAATTCTACGATTATAGGATGACCCTATCAGACCGTAACCTCTTTATTATACTTTTTTATGTATTCTAAAGGTGACATGCCTGTTATTTTTCTAAACACTTCACGAAATGCCTTCACATCTGAATAACCAACATCATACATTACTTCATTAACTGTTTTACGGCTTGTTTCAAATTCCTTTTTTGCGACTTCCATTTTTACCCTTTGCGAATATTCTACCGGTGTATTGCCCGTTGCTTTTATAAACCGTCTGTCAAAGTTTCTTCTGCCAACTGCAAACCTGGAAGATAACTGTTCAACCGAGATCTTTTCATCCACATTGCTTTCAATATAGGTCTGTGCTTTTTTTACTACCTCATCGCCATGTAGTTTTTGACCGGTAAATATTATAAAGGGTGACTGACTGTTCCTATCCATTTCTATTTGAAATACCTTGGAGCAAAATATTGCGGTTTCCCTGTTATAATATTTCTCAATCAAATAAAGCATCAGATTAAGAAATGAGTAAGCGCCGCCATTCGTATAAATTCCAGCTTCATCAGTTATTAATTTATCCGGTTGCAAATTTACTTTCGGAAACAAGGCACTAAAATTAGTTGCGGCAGACCAATGGGTAGAACAGCTTTTTCCATCAAGCAATCCTGATGACGCCAGCAAAAATGCACCTGTACATATAGTTGCTACCTCAGAACCCTGCTTATATTGCTCCCTGATCCACTCAATGAGCAATTTGTTTTGTTTCACCGCTTTTACATAATCATGATTCAAAGAAGGTATAATAATAAGATTGGTTTCATTGATTGCTGAAATATTTGTTTGTGGCTTTACAGAAAATAAGCCTTCATGATATTCTACCTTTTTTGAAACACCCGCTAATTCTATTTTATAAAGCTCTTTTTTACTAATGCTTTTCCAATATTCATTAGCTCTTGTAATTATATTGTAGGCGCCTATTATGCTGCTAAGATTATTGCCTTCGCCATCAGGAACTACAATTGTTATATGCTTCATGGTTTTCTTTGCTTCAAAGATACAGGGTAAGCATTGTCCAAATCAACCCGCTATAAAGTCTACTTTACACCCCGTAATATTCCTGTTTGGACAATACTTTTGAATAATACAATGTAAATAACCTGAACATGAAAAAAGAAAATTTTACCTATTCATTCAACTCTTCAAAAACACCGGAAGCGGTTTTTCGCCTAGTATTAGATATTGAAAAGTGGTGGTCAGGACTATATGAAGAAACAATAAATGGTACAAGTCAAAAGGTTAATGATGAATTTACCTTCAATGCAGGCGGCGGAGCCCATTATTCAAAACAAAGACTGATTGATATTATTCCGGCTAAAAGGGTTGTATGGTTAGTAACTGATAGCAAACTTAATTTTTTGACTAATGAAGCTGAATGGACTGACACCAAAATTTGCTTCGACATTTCCTCTGAAGGAAATAAAACTAAAGTAACTTTCACACATGATGGATTAGTGCCTCAAATTGAATGTTACAACGGTTGTTCCGGAGCCTGGACAAAGTATCTGGAAAAACTTGAGCAAAAGTTGAACTAATGAATGTAACCAATCAATTTTAAAATAAATGACAATAGATACTAATAACCAGGTAATGA
>JBJMLT010000514.1:0-2157 GCA_045805165.1 Flavisolibacter sp. | reverse complement strand
GATGGACATCATGTTGACTTTGCAGCTATTCAGATAGCTAAAAAAATAATGAAAGAACGTCTTTTTGCAATAACAGATGCAGTAACTGAAACTACAACAGGCGCATACAGGCATTATCTGGCAGGGGATAAATATGAATGCGATGGCATTTTGAGTGGTTCGGCAATAAGTATGTATCAGGGCTTTATTAATTTAGTTAAAAACGTAGGATTACCGGTGGAGGAAGCTCACCGGATGTGTTCTTTGTATCCCGCTCAAATATTAAAATGTAATTCCTTTGGCAGGATGGGTAAAGGCTATAATGCAGATTTTGTAGTTCTGGATAATGATCTTAAGCTGAAAAATGTGATAAGTAAGGGTAGTTTGCTTAGAGACTTCTGACTATTTTAAAATACAAAGGTTAAGACTTGTTGTTCCTTTTTTGATCCGTAAATATTGTACAAACCACATTATTGTAAAAGTGGGTATAAAATCAAGTCCTGGTATCAGCTCTTCAATAAAACTGAATATTCCTCCAAAAAAACCTTTTCTAAATCCAAACATTTTCCAGAATATTATTGCAGAAATAGGAGCCCAGATCAATTCACCTAAAACGGGGATCATAATAGTAGCGCTTCCAGTTACATCCATGATAATGCACGCCCCAAGAGAAGGCAGACGCTTTGAACTAACAGGATAATAAACTGTTTTTTTGGGAAAAAGGAGTTTTTTCATGTGTAAAGCTTCATTATAAAGTTCTTATTATGACGAATAATAATACCAATTAGTTGTATGGCATATTCTTTAGGATAAAATTAAGTATGCTTGAAAAAATTCATATTGGAACCTCAGGCTGGAGTTATAAGCATTGGAAAGAGATATTTTATCCGCCTAAATTAAAATCTACAGATTGGCTTACATTTTATTCCCAATTTTTTAAAGCCACAGAGATCAATGCAAGTTTTTATCATTTGCCATCCATTGATACAGTAGTAAACTGGACGAAAAAAGTTCCAAAAGGATTTATGTTTTGTCCAAAAATGAGCCGCTACCTTACTCATATGAAAAAATTGCATGATCCTGAAGAATCTCTGGAAAAGTTTTTTTCGGTATTTGAACCTATGAAACAAATGATGGGACCGGTGTTGATCCAGCTTCCTCCGTCTCTTAAATTCAATTATGATGTTGCTGAATACTTGTATGCTCTTTTAAAAAAGAAGTATAAAAAATATCAATTTGTAATGGAGGTAAGACATAATAGCTGGTTAGAGGAAGTTAGCCTCACATTAATGGCAAAATATGATATCGGTTTTGTGATATCTCAGTCAGGTCACGATTTCCCATATTCTGAAATGGTTACAGCCAGAAACATTTATGTTCGCTTTCACGGCCCGGCAGACCTTTATGCTTCATCCTACTCAGATAGTATGTTAAAAAAGTATTGGACTAAATTTAAAAAATGGATCAGTGAAGGACATACCATCTGGGTCTTCTTTAATAACGATATCCATGGATACGCGGTTGACAACGCAAAAAAGCTGATTAGGATAAGTACAAAAAGATAAAGAGCAACAAGAAAAATCTCATTGCTCTCTACTTATGTTTTCAAAGGTCTTCAATCTTCGTCCTCGTCAATATTATCGTCTGCATCAAGTACGAGGTCATCATCATCCATTTCCAGATCGTCAGAATCTTCTTCCAGTTCAATATCATATTCTTCTTCATCACCCTCTAGCTCATCTTCGTTTCCAAGGATCAGATCATCTTCTTCATTCTCATTTTCATTTGCAGCATGATTGCCATTGACGGGCTTAATTTCGCCCTCCTGAAATGGACGCTCAATAAAAATACCCTTAGGATTACGGTTAGCCATGTCAGTTTCCGGATTAACTTTTCCTTCAATTTCCATATCGGGGCTTTGTATAGCCATTAAAAAACACGTGCCACGCAAATGGTTTTGTGGAATTATTACAATTTCAATGAATTACACTCAACATATTAAAATAATTTCATGCATTTGAGGATTTTTTTACCACCATATCACTATAGGATTCTGACATGTACTCATCAGCGTTAATTCCAAAAAAGCTGGAGTATAGAAAACATTGTTCTTTTAATTTTTCAACCCCTATTAAGCCCTCTTTATCTATAGCTTCTACTTCAACAAAGCTTCCTAAG
>JBJMLT010000513.1:0-2474 GCA_045805165.1 Flavisolibacter sp. | reverse complement strand
TTATTTAAACAATTATTTTCACAGTAAATATAATACAGTAATGAATTTTAAAATTGGTATTCCTACGTCTTCCAAAATCATTAAAGAAGGATAATAAATTTTTCTAATTTTATAATCAACAATTAACCCACTAATGAACAATCGCTACAAGAACCATTGGGAGGGCATTTTTTCTACGAAAGCAGAAGATGAAGTAAGCTGGTTTCACCAATACCCGAAAACCTCAATGGAATTTGTAGAATTATTCAACCTGTCTTTATATGCTAATATCATTGATATTGGCGGGGGAGATAGTCACTTTGTAGATGCATTACTTGAAAAGGGTTATGAAAACATCTATGTATTGGACATATCATCGAATGCAATCCAAAGAGCCAGGCAAAGATTAGGTGATAAAGAAGCAAAGGTTCACTGGATTATTTCAGACATTACAGATTTTCTGCCTCCGGTAAAGTTTGATTTTTGGCATGATAGAGCTGCTTTTCATTTCCTGACAACAGAAGAAGCTATTTACAAATACGTATCCATTGCTGAGGATGCAATAAAGAAAGATGGCTACCTGATATTGGGTACATTTTCAGAAAACGGTCCAAAAAAGTGCAGTGGTTTGGAAATCAGGCATTATTCAGAAGCATCTTTGTCAGCAAGATTTGAAGTAGCCTTTGAAAGAATTAAATGCATTACAGAAGACCATATAACACCTTTTAACACAATTCAGAATTTCTTGTTTTGTAGTTTTAAGAAAAGATAGATCCCTTCATTTCCTTTGCGGCCAGTAATATTTAGTAAAACATTCATTTGTACCATACTATACCTTTAAATTACCTTTGCTCTCGGTGAAGAAGTGAGTAGCCTATATATTATCCTTTTATATTCTGTTCAATGGTGTTGTCCCTTGTTCTGTTTTTGATAACTGTCAAGAATATTCAGAACTTAGGACCAGTTCAGATCATAAAAAGAATTGTAATAAATGTTCACCCTTTTCTATTTGTTCATCGTGGAAAATTCGGAGGGCTATCCTAACCCACCGAGCCCAACATCATGTCTTTAAATAAAAGAGAAAGATTGCTGATAGAAACTTGATACTTCAAATTTCAGGACCACACCCTTTTAGATCTTTCAAGGTTCCTGTCAATAAGGTCATGATTATACTCTTTACTTTTAACACCAGTAATGGACAATCTTGATTCGTAAATATTGTAAAATAGTTACACCAACTCAGTATTTAAACTCCGCTTTATCTTTTGCTATTTTTTCTTTAAAAAAATGACGGAAGTTATCATCCGCACCGATAAATAAATAGATATAGTCACCACGCTCCCTGGCATATTCATTTGTTACACTGTCAACCTTCGTTACCGATTGAAACCCTTTTGCAAAATCGTGTTCTTTCTCATTGGGATCGTCCGTTACCAGGATCATATTTTTTATATAGATGTCCGCTGGCAGCCAGTATAAAAAGCTTGCATTATCGCTATATGCCGGTGGTAATTTATAAGTAGCTCCATAATAATTTACCGCTCCTGCCATTCCATAATTATTACAAAAGATAAATACATTCTTCTTGTCTGAATCATTAAGCAAGTTATACACCTTTGCAACCTTTTGCGCCATTTCTTTCCAGCCCAGCATATCTGAAAAATCCTGCGGCAAAGGATGATTTTTTAAATCTTCCCATTTTAAAGCTCCAGTGTTTTCAACATGCAATTTTACATAAGTATCCGCCAGTTTTTTTGGTGGAAACAACGGTAAAGCTATTGGCATTATATATAGACCCAATAGCACCGGAAAAACTATAAAGGCATAACGCAACCAATGTGTTTTTACTGATTTAAATTTTTCCAACTGCACCGCGCCAACAGCAAACAAAACAGGATAGGCGCCCAAAGCATAATAATTTTTGCCGTGGCCCATCAATAATAAAATGATTACAAATATATAAGCAAGTCCAATAAAACGATACTGATTCGACCTCAACACAAAAAACAAACCGGCGAGCCATATAAAAAAACAGGCCAGATTCATAAGCAGCTGGTCCATTAAAAAACCAACAGGGCCTATAAACTGTAGTTGCGTTTGCCGTAACTCCTTCATATGAACAATAACCGGAAAATGATTCTGATACTGCCAGATGATGTTGGGCAACAAAATGAGTAAACCAATAAGAGATGCCATCCAAAAATGTTTGTTTACAAATACACTGCGTTGTTTTGAAAACAATAAACCTAACAATACACTGGCCATATAAAAGGCCACGGAATATTTACTTAACATTCCCAAACCAGCACTCACTCCAAAAACATACAACCATTTGTTTTCCTTTGTTTGGATAAACCGAATAAAGCTGAATGCAATCATCGTCCAGAAAAATATTTCCGGTGCGTTCGGCTGAAACAAAAAAAACATGCGCAGATAACCACCGAAAATGAATGGAAAAAATAAAAGTAATAATGCAAAATTTTTTCCGCCGAGCG
>JBJMLT010000512.1:0-2074 GCA_045805165.1 Flavisolibacter sp. | reverse complement strand
TAAATGAACTAAGAAATAAAGGCGTCGAGATCACGAAAGAAGAAGAAATGGGATCAAAGATTGCCATCCTCCTGCACGATGTTGGACATGGACCTTTTTCACATGCTCTCGAAAAAAAACTGATCAGGGAGGTTCATCATGAGGATATATCGATACTCATTTTGCAATTGCTGAACGAGCAATTCAATGGCAAATTGAAAATGGAGGCTCTCTCTCCCACCTAAGCTATAAAGTAGAAGTAATTTTCGATACAAAGAAAAAGCACAATATTTATCCAATGGCTGCCACGAATATAGAGGCTAATGAAAACTATGTTATCAATAGTCCGGGCTTTTTCGGATATTTTGAAAACCTGAAAGAAATACCTGTTCAAGTTGAATTCGAAAAGCCAGAGTATTTTTATGCCAGTACTCCCTTGCAGTCCACCACCTCGACACCCTCTACTGACAAATTTGAGCTAAGCAGCATACATGATCTTTATGACAAGCCTATAATGTATTCTGTAGCAGATACAGCAACAATAAAAGTGGGGAACTGTGATGTATTGTTTTCCTTATATTCTCCAAATAAAATGATACATGCCTATGAAATTGCAGATGTAATGAAACCGGTGCTAAATGCTGCCAAATCTTACCTTGGCGGCAAGCTTCCCGTAAATAAATATGCATTTATTTATTATTTCCATAAAAGCGGAAATAATAAATCCTTCATTCCCGGGATAGGCGGAGCGCTTGAACATACGACATCTTCTTTTTATTATTTACCTGAGGGAAAAGGCGAAAAACTGAAAAATTTATTAGCAGATGTTTCAACACATGAATTCTTTCATATAATAACACCACTGACCATTGCTTCACGTGAGGTAAAGCTATTTAATTATGATGAGCCTCATTTATCTGAGCATCTTTGGTTATATGAAGGCACTACTGAATATACAGCTCAGTATTTGCAGGAACGTTATGGATTGATCTCTCAACAGGAATTTCTAAACCGGATGTCTGGCAAGATCAGAAATTCCAAGACCCAATATAATGATTCACTCCCCTTTACATTACTGAGCAGGGAAAGTGCAGGAAAATATAATAATGAGTATGGCAACGTTTATCAAAAAGGAGCGCTTATCGCCTGCTGTCTTGACATATATCTTCTCCACCTTTCAAAAGGTGCATACAGCTTGCGTAACCTTACACACGATCTAGGCAAGAAATATGGAGTGAATAAAGCTTTCCTTGATAATAATTTATTTGATGAAATAACATCTATGACCTATCCGGAAGTAAGAGAATTTTTCAGCAAATACGTAGAAGGATCTAATCCCCTACCGTATGATTATTTCTTTGGACTCGCGGGTATAAATTATATTCCTAAGGAAGAAACTGAAGGCTTTTCATTCGGAAAAATATCCTTTGATGCCAATGAAAATGGAACACTTAAGGTTAAAGGCAGTTCCCATTTTGATGAATTTGGTAAAAGCATGGGCTATAAAACCGGTGATGAGATCTATTCATTTAATGGCATAGAAGTAAATGCTTCCAATGTTTTCAATTTGATCGATACTATTAAGAGCACCATGAGAGTAGGTGAAGATTTTGTAGCTAAAGTGGGAAGAAAGAATAAGGATGGAGTTATAGACACATTAATTTTAAAGTCACCCATATTTAAAGTTAAAACAACCACATTATATAAACTTGAGCCTATGAAAAATCTGACAGAAGAACAATTGAACGTTCAGAAAGCATGGCTTACAGACGAAACTGATAAAAAATACGTTGCCGGTTTGAATTAAAAAATATAAAAGAAGGGATAGTATGCATAAAAAAAGCCGGAAGCAATTCCGGCTTTTTATTTATATATTCTACTTACTTATTGCAGTGTTTTGAGCTTAGCCTGATACATTGAAACTTTATCAGTCTGTTTTTTTCTTTCGTAATAATCTATCAGCTCATTTATAGTTTTGCGATAATTCACTTTATCCTGAGTTTTCATTGCTGTTTCCTGACCATACAATTCATAGGCTTTTAACGCGTAAGGTAACATAGCATCATATAACTTATCTCTCTTCGCGTTCAATTCT
>JBJMLT010000511.1:0-3453 GCA_045805165.1 Flavisolibacter sp. | reverse complement strand
GACTGCCGGTAAAAGGTATAATTCGCAAGACTATTTTTAAACAGTTTGTTGGAGGTGAAACTTTGGAACAAACAATACCTATATCTGAAAAACTCGGAAAAAGTAAGGTGCAGGTGATACTGGATTACGGGGTAGAAGGAAAGGAAGGTGAAGAAAGCTATAATTATGCCAGTGATGAATTTATAAGGGTAATAGACTTTGCAGGCACCCAAAGAAATATACCATTCATGAGCGTGAAGGTGACCGGAATAGCGAGGTTCGGCTTATTAGAAAAGATGCATGATATAATGGAGAAAGTGGAAGGAGTTTCGCTTATAGATAAATATAATAAAGCATTGTTGCAATTAAGCGCTGACGAAGTAAATGAATGGCAAAGGGTTCATGAACGCATGAGGAAAATTTGTGAAGCTGCAAAAACGGATGGAATTGGTTTTTTGGTTGATGCAGAAGAAAGCTGGATACAGGATCCTATAGATGCATTGACCATGCTGATGATGGACCACTATAATAAAGAAAAAGTAATAGTATTTAATACAGTGCAGCTATATCGTCATGATAGACTTGAATTTCTTAAAAAAAGCTTTGAAACTGCTGTTCAAAGAAACTTTATTCTCGGCGTGAAACTGGTACGTGGCGCGTATATGGAAAAGGAAAGAAAAAGGGCTGAAGAAATGAATTATCCTTCGCCAATACAACCAGATAAACAAGCGACTGATTCAGATTATAACAAGGCAGTCCAATTCTGTATACAAAATATAAAGCAGACGGGAGTTATTGTAGCTACGCATAATGAATACAGCAATATGTATGCAGTTCAATTATTAAACGAACAGAATATAGCCTTAGACCATGAACATATTCATTTCAGCCAACTATATGGAATGAGTGATAATATTACTTTTAATCTCGCCAGAGCCGGATGCAATGTAAGTAAATATCTTCCTTTTGGTCCTATCAAGGATGTCATCCCTTATTTAATCCGGAGGGCACAGGAGAATACTTCAGTGGGCGGACAAACCGGAAGAGAATTAACTTTGATTGAAAAAGAACTTAAAAGAAGAAAGCAATTATAGATTAGGGCTGTTAGCTCAGTTGGTTTAGAGCACTACTTTGACAGAGTAGGGGTCGAAGGTTCGAATCCTTTACAGCCCACGTACGTTTAGTTTATTAAGCTATTTGATTATTGAGTTAATTAGTAATTAACCAAATACCCACATTAAATTTAAATAGCTTTTATTGATTGTTTTTCCACTAGCTACTTTATTAAATTGCATATATGCAACAATATCTTGATCTTCTTCAACATATATTGGATAATGGCGTTCAGAAAAATGACCGTACGGGTACAGGAACTTTAAGTTGCTTTGGATATCAGATGAGATTTGATCTTCAGAAAGGATTTCCATTAGTGACCACAAAAAGGGTTCATTTAAAAAGTATTATTTATGAATTGTTGTGGTTTTTAAAAGGTGAAACAAATATTGCTTACCTAAAAGAGAATGGTGTCAGTATTTGGAATGAATGGGCTGATGAAAATGGAGAATTAGGTCCAGTATATGGAAAACAATGGAGAAGCTGGGAGGGGAGAGGTGCATTAGAGATTGATCAAATAAGTGATCTTATTTCACAGATAAGAAAAAACCCGGATAGCAGAAGACTTATAGTTAGCGCATGGAATGTTGCCGAATTACCAAAGATGGCGTTGATGCCCTGCCATGTTCTTTTTCAATTTTACGTAGCTGATGGAAAATTAAGTTGTCAACTTTATCAACGTTCTGCAGATGTATTTCTGGGTGTGCCTTTCAATATTGCTTCGTATGCTTTACTTACGATGATGATTGCAGAAGTGTGTGATCTGAAATATGGTGAATTTATCCATTCTTTTGGTGACGTCCATATATATAATAATCATCTGGATCAGGTAAGGCTGCAATTATCCAGAAAGCCATTCAGTTTACCAACCATGAAGTTAAATCCAAATGTTAAAAATATATTTGAATTTCAATATGAGGATTTCAAATTAGAAAATTATCAGTTCCATCCTGCAATAAAAGCTCCGGTAGCTGTTTAATCTCTTATTTTCTTTTCCGGTAGATTTGTAAAGGAACCTCAATTTTTAATTAATCAATGGTAATACTCAGCCTGATCGTTGCCACATCGGAAAATAATGTAATTGGGAAGGATAATAAACTTCCCTGGTGCCTGCCTTCAGATCTTAGATATTTTAAAAATCAAACATGGGGCATGCCTGTGCTAATGGGCAGAAAAACCTTTGAATCTTTAGGCAAGCCTCTTCCAGGACGAAAAAGCATTGTAATAACTCATAATAAAGAATGGTCAACTAAAGGCGTTTCTGTAGTAAACTCTCTCGAAGGAGCAATTGAAAAAGCAACAGAATTTGGTGCTAAAGAAATTTTTGTAATTGGCGGAGCAGAAATATTTAAGGCATCTATTCTAAAAGCAGATAGAATTTACCTTACAAGAATTCATCATCAGTTTGAGGGCGATGTATTCTTTCCAAAGTTTGATGAAAAAGCATGGCAGCTTACCCGAAATATATTTTATCAGGCGGATGGTAAAAATCCATGGGATCATACATTTCAAATTTGGGAAAGAAAAAGCGATTTGTAATTTAATTATAATTAGAAAAACGCAGATTTACTTTTCTGATCTTTAACTTACCCTTTAAATTTTTTATTTTTCATTTTCTGTGTATTCCACATTTCAACTGGTAAAAAAATATTGTAATTATTTTTTGCATGCGTCAAATAGCAAAGGCCATGGCATGCATTCTCCTTTTGTATATGATTTTATAAGGAATGTAATAAACAACAATAATAAATATGAACCGCCGGATGATATTGAAAATGTCAGGCATTCTCTTCTTTTGGATGAGCGTATTATAAACATTCATGAAATGGGAGCCGGTTCACGAAAAGATAATTCAGAAAAGAGATCAGTCAGATCTATAGCACAAACTGCTTTAAAAACTAAAAAGTATTCTCTTCTTTTGTTTAGACTTGTCAGACACTACAATCCTGAATTTATCTTGGAACTCGGTACATCACTTGGAATAACAACGTCTTATCTTTCATTTGCGAATCCTGTTAATCATATTATTACTGTTGAAGGAAATGAGCAAATCGCAACCATTGCGAAAGAAACATTCAATAAATTGAATTGCAGGAATATTCGCCTGATAAATGACAACTTCGACAATGCCCTCCCTATATTATTGCAGCAAATAAAATATGTTGACTTTGCCTATATAGATGGAAACCATCGTTACGAGCCAACTATAGCTTATTTTGAGCAGCTACTTCAAAAAATAAACTATAATAGCATTTTGATATTCGATGATATACACTGGAGTGTTGAAATGGAAAAAGCATGGAATGAAATAAAGGACCATCCGGCGGTTCAATATACAATAGACATATTTTTCCTTGGTAT
>JBJMLT010000510.1:0-2244 GCA_045805165.1 Flavisolibacter sp. | reverse complement strand
TGGCGGATATTTCCGCCGAGACTTCGGAAGTAATTTACCACGGTTGTAACTCCGGATGGTGTGGGATTGTTATCGAGTCCGCCGTTAGCGGTCCATACAGGCACAGTTACAAATCTTGAAAACGTTGGCATATCCTCATCCTGCGCAGCGGAAATGGGAAGCAACGCTGCAAAGTCGCGGTAATAATCAGCCATAAAATCCCAGGCACTTTGTCCACCTGATGAAAGACCACTAAGTATTACCCTGTCAATATCCGCTTTTACATATTTCACAAGTGAGTCTATGATCTCGCTGATCTTGTCGAAGTATGCGGCATGAAAACCATTCTGACTTTGAGTATATATAAGGAAGCCGTCGAAGGATCCGTTATTTACTTTCTCAGCGTGAATCTGTCCGCCGTGGAGTAGCTGGTATTCGTTGTCCCAGATAGTGCCTCTTTCGCTAACGCCATGAAGGAAAACCAGTACCGGATATTTTTTTCCGTCATTTACATTATGCTGGTAGCTTTTCGGGAACTTCAGTCGAAATGCCATGCCTTTATAGTAATACGACTTATAGCCATAGTCGAAAGGCCTTTGATTGTTCCATGTAAGACGGTTCGTGTGACCCCACTTACTAATCACGCCATAGCTGGGGGCTGCTGGTTGGTTTGTAGGTGTAAAAACAACATCCGGATCATTGGGGTCGAAGATTCCGGGTTGAGCGTTCAGTGCAGTTGACGAAATTAAACATAGGGCAGCCAATACAGCACAGAATAGGGATTTTTGCATTCGAAAGCGTTAAGGTGTTAGTCAAAATATAACAGTGGTTAACAACCGATATTTAAATCGGCCGGAATCAGATCTTACAATTTTTATTTGGAATTTCTCAGGAATGAATGTTTTCGCAGACAGGATACAAATAAAAATAGGACGTGAATTGAAAATGAAAAATTATTATTTTCCTTTTTTCAAAACTCTTTTTGTACTGATGTGCTTCGTAATCTCTGCTGTAGTATTTCTCAATGTAAATTCGCCTTATGAATACGATTGAATTCTTTTTTTGGTTGTTTGTTTTAGTCGTTTTTTATTCTTACCTGGGATATGGAATCTTATTATGGGTGCTGGTGAAATTCAAGTCCAAAGTCAAAAAAAAGAACATCGTTTCCAATACAGAAAATTTTGTGCCAGCCGTTACACTTATTATTCCGGCATTTAATGAGGAAGATTTTATCCAGGAAAAAATTGAGAATACCATTTCACTTGATTATCCAAAAGACAAACTCCGGATAATTTTTATTACGGATGGATCAACTGATCGCACTCCGGAGATTATTTCGGGTTACGGCGATATTAAACTTATGCATAGCGATGAAAGAAAAGGAAAAGTGGCAGCAATGAACCGTGCAATGAAAATGGTAGATACCCCGTATGTCATTTTTTGTGATGCCAATACCTTATTAAACAAAGCAGCTTTGAAGGAGATTCTTAAGCATTATGCAGATCCGGGGGTAGGAGGGGTAGCAGGTGAAAAAAAAGTGATTGATCTCGGAAATTCAAATAGTGCGGGTGAAGGGGAGAGTCTTTATTGGAAGTATGAATCCACACTTAAAAAACTTGATTCTGAATTTTACACTGTTGTTGGAGCCGCCGGGGAATTATTTTCTTTTAGAACGGCGTTGTATGATGTAGTGGAAGAAGATACCCTACTTGATGATTTTATGATATCTCTGAGAATATGTCAGAAAGGATACCGGGTATTATATGAACCGAAAGCTTTTGCCATGGAAAAACCTTCTGCAGATATCAAAGAGGAACAAAAAAGAAAAATCCGTATTAGCGCCGGCGCATTTCAGTCTATGTTACGATTGACTGCCATATTAAATATTTACAGGTATCCAAAACTTTCATTCCAGTATGTTTCTCACCGTGCCTTACGTTGGGCCATTTGTCCATTTCTGTTACCAATAATTTTTTTACTGAATATTGTTCTCGTGGAAACCTCCAATCACGACATATATAAATGTACCTTCTTCCTTCAATGCATTTTTTATCTAATGGCAGTTCTTGGCTGGCTTGTTTCAAGGTCAGGGCGAAAGGCCAGGTTGCTCAATTTTCCGTACTATTTCGTGTTTATGAATATTTCGCTCTACCTGGGGTTGGCAAAATTTTTGAATGGAAGACAGACAGTTTTGTGGGAGAAAGCGAAGCGTAAGGTTTGAAACTGAGCAGGTAACGCAGATTAAAAAAAAATTTATAAAGTCGA
>JBJMLT010000509.1:0-3537 GCA_045805165.1 Flavisolibacter sp. | reverse complement strand
TCTCTCTTTACATTAACCAGGTAATTAGGCTTCTTGCCAAGGAATGGTCCGCCAGAAGCAGTAAGAATAATTTTCTCGATAGGGTTGCGTATTTCACCAACCAGGCACTGAAAAATTGCGCTATGCTCTGAATCTACCGGAATTACAGGAACTCTTTTCGCAATAGCGGTTTGCATAATAATATCGCCAGCCACCACGAGAGTTTCCTTATTGGCAAGGGCCACTGCTTTTCCTGCATTAATCGCATTAAGAGTAGGCTTCAAACCTGCATAGCCAACTATGGATGCCAGCATCAAATCATAAACATCCATTGCGGCCACATCTTCAAGAGATTTTTCCCCACTAAACACTTTTATTTCCGTTTTTGAAAGGGCTTCTTTTACTTTCAGATATTTGGCTTCGTCGGTGATTACAACAATATTGGGATTGAATTTTAAAGCTTGCTGAATGATCAGGTCATCATTATCATTACAGGTGAGAACTTCAACGGAGAATTTATCCGGATTAGCAGCGATCACTTCCAGCGCCTGGGTGCCAATTGACCCTGTTGATCCGAAAAGAGCAATTCGTTTTGCAGTTATGGTTTGATTCATAGAGGATTTAGACAACAAGTTAGATATTTGGGTTATTAAAGTCAATATTCATATCGAAGAAAGAATTATCATTTATTCCGGTTGCAATTGAATTGTCCATTTCTGCAGTTCTTCGGCAATTTTCCTATCATTACTTAACCTTGGCACTTTATTCTGTCCCCCCAACCTGCCAATGGATTTCATATAATCAATAAATCCATTTTTACGAACTATTTTGATCCTAAGAGGAGAAAGAATATTACCGGTAATCAGATCATCATAGTAAATATTCTTTCGCCGTAAGTTATTGTCCACCTTTCTTTCAAAAGAGTTCAGATCTGCAGGTTCATTTTCAAATTCCACAAACCATTCATGATAACTTCTGCCATTATCCTGCTGGATCATTGGAGCAACGGTAAATTCGGTGATCCTTACATTTTCTTCTCTTGCCGCTTTAAGCAAACTTTGTTCCACTTCTTCACCAATTACGTGTTCTCCAAAAGCAGAAATGAAATGTTTTATTCTACCGGTCACTATTAACCTGTAGGGATTCACTGAAAGGAATTTAACTGTATCGCCCAGGTTATAGCCCCAAAGGCCTGCATTGCTATTAATGATAAGCGCATAGTTCTCCCCTGGCTTCACATCCTGAAGAGATAATCTTGTAGGATTCTCTTTACCTGCTTCTGCAGCGGGAACAAATTCAAAGAATATCCCACTATTGGTATTTAATAATAAGCCTTCTTCGTTCTGACTATCCTGAAAGGCAAAAAAACCTTCGGAAGCAGGAAATGTTTCAATAGTATCTATCTTTTTACCTATACTCTCAAAAAGCTTTCCTTTATATGGTTCGAAATTTACGCCACCATGAACGAGAACAGAGAAATCAGGAAAGATATCCTTGATCTTCTTGCCGCTAAGTTCCTTAAGCCTGTCAAAATACATTTGCACCCAGGGTGGTATGCCGCTAATAAGGGTCATATTCTGATCAAGCGTTTCCTCTACTATTTTATCCAGTTTCACTTCCCAATCATCAATACAATTAGTCTCATAGCCGGGAAGCTGATTCGTACGTAAATATTTTGGGATATGGTGATTAACAATGCCGCTTAGACGTCCTGTAGGGATGCCTCCTACCCTTTCCAATTCGGGTGAACCAGAAAGGAAGATCATTTTGCCGTCGCTAAAGGCAGTATTACCTGTTTCTGCCATATAGCATAATAGAGCATTGCGGGCTGAATTAATATGGTTATCAATAGAATCTTTAGAAATGGGAATGTATTTAATACCGCTGGTGGTGCCTGAGGTCTTTGCAAAATATATTGGCACACCTTTCCACAAGATGTTATGCTTGCCCTCTTTAATCTTGTCTATATAGGGTTTAAAAGCCTCATAATCTCTTATAGGGACAGCCTGCTTAAATTCTTCGTAGGAATTAACTTTATCGAGGTGGTGATCTTTCCCGAACTCTGTAGCTTTACCCGTTTTGACAAGCTCTTTAAGGATATGATCCTGGTCCTGCACAGCGGTAAGCATACCTTTACGGACCTTATTATGGATATACGAAGCAAAAGGTTTTGCTAAAAACGACTTTATCTTCATGGCAAGCTGGATGCGGCACGAATATACAGAATACAGGTAAAGCCCTTTATAATTTTAACTTTATACAGCTTTTAAAATCTTTGCCGCTATTGAAATTAATCTTACCTTTGCCCACCTAATTTTTGAACCGTTATGTTCGCAGTAGTTAAAATATCCGGCAAGCAATTTAAGGTTGAAAAAGACCAGACACTTTATGTTCCCAAAGTAAGTGGCAATGCCGGTGATAAAATAGAATTCTCTGACGTTATACTTGCAGATGCCAATGGAAATCTGAGTTTCAGCAAATCTGTAAACGTTAAAGTAAAAGCAGAAATCCTGGATCATGTTAAAGGAGAAAAAGTAATTGCATACAAGCAAAAAAGAAGAAAGGGCTTCCGCAAAAAATTGGGTCATAGAACACACTATACAAAAATTAAGATCAGCGATATCGCTTAAAAAATAATTACACAGTTATAAATTCCATATTACCATGGCACATAAAAAAGGTGAAGGCAGCGTTAAAAATGGTCGCGACTCAAACAGCAAACGTTTGGGCGTGAAAATATTTGGAGGTCAGCCCGCAATTGCCGGTAACATCATAGTTCGTCAGCGTGGTACTGTTTATCATCCTGGTAAAAATGTTGGAGTAGGTAAAGATTATACTCTATTCGCACTCACTGATGGAGTGGTAGAATTCAAAAAAGGGAGACAGAACAGAACCTTCGTTTATGTGAACGAAGTGGCCGCATCTGCATAATGTTTTGAATTTCATGGCAAAAAGTTTGACAGTTTAAAATTTGTTTATAATTTTACTGTCGATACTTTATTACTAACCATTAAATTCAAAACAAAATGGCAACAGCAAAAAAAGCCGCAAAGAAAGGGTCTAAGAAATCAAGCCCTAAAAAAGCAGCTAAAAAAGGTGCAAAGAAAGCCGCTAAGAAAGGTGCATCTAAAAAGAAAGCAGCTAAGAAGAAATAAGCTTGTCTTTCGAACATTAATAGGAGTCCCGCAAGTTGCGGGACTTTTTTTTTCGACCCCCTGCCCCCCTATAGGGGAGATTGCCCCCTGTCCCCCTATAGGGGGAACTTAGATATAACTGTTTTCATTATTGCAAATGGTAAACATTCCAGAGTGTTATAAGAAAATTGAAAATGAAAGAAAGTATCTGCATTTCGGAAACGGTATTACTATTGCCTAATTTTATTCCATGGATAATTATTCTATAGCGGATCAGTTCTCGTTATTGTCGAAAATAATGGATATACACGGTGAGAACTCATTTAAATCCAAAAGCTATTCTATTGCAGCTTTTACCATTGAAAAGCTTCCGGATGAAATAGCATCGTTACACGAGGAAAAGATCTATAAAAAAAAAGGCATT
>JBJMLT010000508.1:0-7509 GCA_045805165.1 Flavisolibacter sp. | reverse complement strand
CTCAAACCTTATCTTTGCTCCTTTAACTTTTTCTATAAATACCAGGTTTCTGTCAATAGTTCTTTGTCAGGACTAATTTTCGGTACCAAAATATTTATCTGTTAGATTAGAATAATATTTACATGAAACTTCGTTCATCTATATTTATAATTGCATTTATAATCCTGGCAGATCAATCATTAAAGATCTGGATCAAAACTCATTATACCTTAGGACATGTAAAAGATGTTTTCGGATTATCCTGGTTCAAATTGTATTTTATAGAGAATCCCGGAATGGCTTGGGGATGGGAATTAGGAGGAGATTGGGGTAAAATGTTATTGACTCTCTTTAGACTGGCAGCAGTTATTTTTGGAACATGGTACCTGGCAAGGATCGTTAAGCAAAAATACTCTATTGGATTTATCATTTGCGCTTCTTTAATATATGCCGGAGCTCTTGGAAATCTTCTGGATAGTATGTTTTATGGATTAATTTTTGAAGACAGTTCATACAATCATATTGCTCGTATATTCCCTCCGCATGGATATGCCGGTTTTCTTCATGGAAAGGTGGTAGACATGCTTTATTTTCCAATTGTACATTCTACATTTCCTAATTGGATTCCTTTTCTGGGAGGTAAGGAATTTGAATTTTTCAGTCCAATATTTAATATTGCTGATGCTTCTATTTCCGTTGGTGTACTTACGTTATTGATCTTTCAAAAACGATTGGTTCATAGAGAACATACTTCAGTTGAATCACAAACCATGACTCAGCCTGAATTAAGAGATCAGGCAGGCATCATATAATTTAATGCTATTATTGTTTCAGTACTTTTTTACTTATTGTAGAATTTAAAGTTTGTACCTGTACAATATACATTCCCGGAGGGAGAGATGAAGTATTTTCTAATTGCAATTTGTTAGGTCCGCCAGATACGGAATATTGCTGCTTGCGAATAACCTTACCTGAATTATCTACTAACTGCAAGTTAAGCACTTGCGCATCCTGAACATTAATATCAGCAACTAATCTATCGTTGAATGGATTAATAATGGAAACTAGGTTTAGATCTTCTGCTGTTGTTGAAATTTTTATAGTTCTGGATATTTTTTGCATGTTTTTATCAATCAGTCTTATTCTGTAATAGAACATCTTATTTTGCAGATAGGCTTCTGACCATGAATAATAATTTATATCGGAGGAATTAGAGCTATTCATTATTGCTGTCTGTGTAAAGTTTCTGCCATCAGTGCTTTTTTCCACAGCATATTGTAAATGGTCATCTTCTCTGTTGGTGGTCCAGTTCAATAACACTTTATTGTTTTCAATTTTACCTGAGAATGATATTATATCAGTTTGTAAAGGATTTCCACAATTAATTACGTTTAAAGTTAGTATAGAAGTTACATCAGAAAAGGAACAGTTTGCATTCGTAATATTAGTTGAAGTACTCGCTACCACTACTTTATATTTTGCCCCACTATCCGATTGGCCTGCAACAAACGTTGGATAGGCCGTAAAATATTCATAAGCACTACCATTCCACGTAGGTGTTGCAGTTTGTACCGGTCCCGCATCAGCATACGTTAAGCCATTATCGATACTTTTCTGCCATTTATAATAAGTATAATTATTAAAAAATGATCGCACCCATGCTCCAAGGTTAACAACATTACCGCTGCAAATTGTAGGATTATTGTTAGGAGTAAAAGCCAGATTTGGACTGCAGGTTGCCACAGAAATATCATCAAGAGCCCAATCATTACCTCCACCGCCTGGGGCATTATTAAAGAATTTAACAGTAAAGCTTGTCTGCGCTGGCCCCGTTAAAAATGTAAAGCCTTTTTTTATCCACTGTCCTGAATACACAACATTTCCTGTAGTATAATAATCCACACCATCCACTCCGAATGATAAATTCGGTGATACACCGGATGAATCACCAGTTGCGGTAGGTATATAACCAGCTCCGCCAGTTGCTCCTTTACCATTTGAATCGCAACCGCACTTAGAGCATATATTTCTTAACCAGCAAGAGATCTCATAATAAGTGTTAGGGCATAAGCCTGAAATTGTCTGCTGAAATGCCGAGTCAATTCTATATGCGGCATTGATAACTAGCATATAGCCTGCATTTGGATTGGCAACGGTGTCAGCAGCCGGATTACCCAATATTGGATTCACTGCTCCGGTATGATCGCCAATTATATCCCAAACCTGGAACACACGGTGCGTAGTTGCTGACAGATCAGGTTTAGGCCATGCGTTAGAAGTCGTATAAGCGGCAATGTTACTTGTATTGTTAGCAATACCATAGAAATAGTCATTCGGTCCATTATTCGTAAATATGCTATATGTATAACTCGGAGGCACATTTGCAGATGTTCCTCTGTTCCTCGGCTTTCCGCTTCCAAATGTTCCATTGAACTCAGTTCCTAGAGCATTTGTACCAATTGTGTTAGGACATATTCCGTAATTATTATAAACTGCTACTGTTCTTCCTGGAAATGTAAATGTTGAAACACCTGCAACAGTAGAAAGTTTATAGGTCATAGAGCCTCCTCCCATAGTTAATAAAGCTCCGTAAGTGCCAGTAACTTTAACTCTGAAAGATGCGACCATAATACAAGTGCTACCATAAAATGAAGGTTTATTAGTATTGGCAATTCTTCCCCTTCTTACAGCAGTAGCGGTATTAATTGCATTATAGCCAAGGTTTATCCGAACATTTGAGCCATTTATCCATCCAGCGTCATCATTCATTACATCAGTAAAATGCTTATAGATTTTTCCTTCGTTTGTAAGAACATTAATAGTATTAGGAATATAAGTTGTATTTGCAGGAATAACATCAGAATAAGAACAGCTGTCATACGTCCCCGCTTTAACAACTATTACTGCCCTTATTTCTAATGTATCTCCAGGTTCAACAGTTCCGCCATTTATACCTTTGGTAACATTGATATAGCTCTTACCAAAATCTATGTTCTGTGCGACGGTTTTTTGGGTTAAAAAACAAATAAAAATCAATGCACCAACCAGAATTCGTATGGTAACAGAGATTTTCATAGGTAGATTGTTAAATTGATGTTTTGATATCCATAACGAAATTAGGCTCTATGGGTCTGTATAACAATAGGATTTTCTATTGAAACATGTTCAATTTTTACCTGTAGTTTTTAAGGTATAACTACTAATGAGGATAGTAAAATAGGCAATTATAAGATTGAACTATGTCATTGAAAAACAAATGAATCTTGTTCAAATAGCCAGGAAAAACAATTGATGATTATAACGATTATTGAAATAGTACTTATGGAGTAAAGCAATTTTTTGAAACAAAACGAGGAGAAACGCTTAAACAATGCTAACGTATTATTCGTAATTATTGAACCATTGTTCATCCCAGTTCTCGGGTTCGTCCATAGTTTTACTTAGCTGTTCTTCTTCCTCTTCTTTTTTAATTTCTTCTGGCTTTATAACTTGTAATGAAGTAGTGTTATTAGGATCTGTTAAGCCATTACAGGCAATTTTAAGAGGGTATCCGCTAAACTGAATGGATTGCGCTGGAACTTTCATTTTCATTTGAATTTAGGGTAGCGAATATGTTTATATCAGCTATGTTAAATTAAAAAAAAATTACATGAAAACCAACCCAATAGGACAATAAGCCCATGGGGCAATTTCACTCATATTTTAATTCATTGACTAATAAGTAATTAGTCAAGAAAGCAAATTATTTTAGTATCTAAATAATTTAAAATTAAATAGTTGCATTTGCAACTATTCTGTTGAACCAACCATTTTTTCAGGACGTACCCATTGGTCGAATTCTTCAGGTTTTACATACCCAAGCTTTACAGCCATTTCTTTCAAAGTTGTTCCCTCTTTATGAGCTTTTTGAGCTATTTCCGCAGCTTTATAATAACCAATTTTAGTGTTTAATGAAGTAACAAGCATAAGCGAATTATTTACATGCTTTCTGATATTTTCTTCAATGGGTTCTATTCCTATTGCGCATTTGTCGTTAAAGCTCACACAACCCTCACCAATTAATCGGGCACTATGCAAAAAATTATAGATCATCATTGGTTTAAATACATTTAATTCAAAATGTCCTGTGGCTCCCCCAATACTTATTGCTACATCATTTCCCATAACCTGCGCTGCTATCATTGTTAATGCTTCGCACTGCGTAGGATTTACTTTACCTGGCATAATAGAGGAGCCAGGCTCGTTATCCGGAATAAAGATTTCTCCTATGCCGGAACGTGGTCCGGAAGAAAGCATTCTTATATCATTTGCAATCTTCATTAAGCTCACTGCAACTGTTTTTAAAGCGCCATGAGATTCAACTATGGCATCATGTGCCGCTAAAGATTCAAATTTATTTTCAGCTGTTATAAAAGGCAATCCTGTCAATTCTGCTATATGATGGGCTACATTAACAGAATATCCGGGAGGAGTATTAATACCTGTTCCAACTGCAGTTCCGCCTAAGGCTAATTCTGAAAGATGGGGCAAACTGTTTTTTATTGCTTTTATTCCATGCTCTAATTGAGAAACATATCCGCTGAATTCCTGTCCTAAAGTAAGAGGGGTTGCATCCATAAAATGGGTACGTCCGATCTTAACTATATGCATGAATTTTTTACTTTTTTCTGCAAGTGTATTTCTCAGTTTTTCTAAAGCCGGAATAGTTATCTCAACCAGCATTTTATAAGCCGCAATATGCATTGCCGTTGGAAAAGTATCGTTTGAGGATTGTGATTTATTTACATCATCATTGGGATGCAATATTTTTTCTTTATCACTTAAACTGCCTCCATTTAATACATGGGCACGATAAGCGATCACTTCATTTACATTCATATTGCTTTGAGTACCGCTTCCGGTCTGCCATACAACCAGGGGAAAATATTCATCTAATTTTCCATTAAGGATTTCATCCGTAACTTTTTTGATCAACTCCAGCTTTTCATTTGGCAATAATCCTGCTTCAAAATTGGTTATAGCGGCAGCCTTTTTGAGGTATGCGAAGGCCCGTATAATTTCTTTCGGCATTTTATTTATATCCTGTGCTATTTTAAAATTATCTAAGCTTCTTTGGGTTTGAGCCCCAAATAATGCATCAGCAGGTACTTTTACTTCTCCCATAGTATCCTTTTCAATTCTGTATTGCATAACGGAAAATTAAGTGGCGCAAAGTTAGCCCGAAAATTGCACGCATTATATGGATTTTGTCCATGACAGTATTGAAATATTATATTATCCTTCTATGTTTATCTTCCTGTATCCTGGTTATACATGACAAGGATAATAAGGTGAGCCTGTCATCTACAGATTCTTCAAAAGCTTATAGAATAAGAAAAGATTCTGCTATTGTAATCCCTGAAAAAGATTCAATGAATGCTGCGGTACTTCCTCCTCAATATCTGGACACAAAAAATGTTAATCCACGCCAGATTGTAGAATTTGCAAAAACACTGATTGGAACTCCCTATAAATACGGATCAATAGATCCATCTGCAGGTTTTGACTGCTCTGGTTTTATTACTTATGTTTTTCATCATTTTAATATTATTGTTCCCAGGTCTTCAATTGATTTTGTTACAGTCGGAAAAGATGTCGCTGTAGAAAGATCCAAAGCCGGCGACTTAATTTTATTTACTGGAACAGATAGCACAGAAAGATTTGTAGGTCATATCGGCTTAATTGTTTCTAACAATGCTGATGGTGTTCAATTTATTCATTCAACTTCGGGCAGACAATATGGGGTAACTATTACACCATTGAATGTGTATTATAGAAGTAGATATATGAAAACTATTCGGGTATTTAATCAGAATGATTGATCATTTTCCTGTAAACAATGGTTTTCGTTTTTGAAGAAAAGCGGCTGATCCTTCTTTCATATCATCAGATTTAAAACATTCACCAAACCCTTTTATCTCTTTATCAAATCCTTCTTTGCCACTATAGCCTGCATTCGCTGCCGTTATGCATTTTGCAATGGCAATTGGCGCTTTGGAAATTATTATTTCTATAACAGCTTTTGTTTTATTTATTAATTCTTCTTGTGGAACTACATAATTTACTAAACCATAATTTAAAGCTGTTTGAGCGTCAATCATGTTTCCTGTCATTAACAATTCCAAAGCTCTGCCCTTTCCAATTAATTGAGTTAGTCTTTGGGTACCACCATAGCCGGGGATAAGGCCAAGATTCACCTCTGGCTGTCCGAATTTTGCATTTTCACTCGCAATTCTAAAATGACAGGCCATTGCCAATTCACATCCACCTCCCAAAGCAAATCCATTTACAGCCGCAACAATTGGCTTTGAATTATTTTCGATCTTAAAAAAAGTATTTTGACCCTTTCTCGCTAATTCCATTCCCTGCTCATGGTTTAATCCATTGAATTCAGTAATGTCTGCACCTGCTACAAAAGCTTTCGAGCCGGCACCTGTAATAATCGCAGCTTTTATTTCTGCCTTTTTTTCAATTTCATCGGCTACATCACTAATGTCCTGCATAACATCTTTATTGATGGCATTTAATTTATCCGGACGGTTGATCGTAATTAAATAAATGCCTTTTTCAAGACTGGTAAGAATTGTCTTATACATATATAAAGAGAAGCTTTATTGATTTTAAAAACGACGTTAAAATTATATGTGTTCTTTTACCCAGCCTGTAATATATCCTGCAATCTCTGCAGTTGGTGTTCCTGGTGGAAATAATTTTCCAACACCAGATTTTTGTAACTCTTTCATGTCTTCTTCTGGTATAATTCCCCCTCCGGTAAGTAAAACATCATCCAGTCCTTTTTCTTTCATTAGCTTTATCACTTTTGGGAAAATGGTCATATGTGCCCCGGACAGAATACTTATTCCTATGGCATCAACATCTTCCTGCAACGCAGTATTAACTACCATTTCCGGTGTTTGTCTTAATCCAGTATAGATCACTTCCATTCCTGCATCTCGTAAGGCAGTAGCTATAACCTTTGCGCCTCGATCATGACCGTCAAGTCCTACCTTAGCAACTAGAACTCTTAATGGCCTGTTCAAATTTGATATCATGAATATAATTAGGGGTCAAAAATAACTATCTCAAAGCCTCCGTCATCGTGTAAATTCTGCTTTCTTTTGGGCAATGCCTTTCTCAATCATTCCATTTACTTTGTCATTTCCATTTTCATATAATATGATCTTAATCCCATTTTCTCTTGCTAAAGGCTCACTAATTGAATCTCTGATAGAAAACTTTGCGAACTGCTGAAATACTAAATCATCTTTTTCAGGAATGTGATGGGCGATTAGGATTAAATTTTTGACATTGTATTTCTCCGGCATCCAGAACAGAAAGGAAGCGTTATCGCTGTAAACGATCGGCAATCCTGCATCTTTCCTGTAATAATTTAATGCACCTGCAAAATAATAACCGCGGCAATAAACCAAAGTATGAGTTCTATCAGATTCAGGAATACTATTGTAAACTTTTCCTGCCTTTATAGCTGTT
>JBJMLT010000507.1:0-2445 GCA_045805165.1 Flavisolibacter sp. | reverse complement strand
CCGAAATTCTTATCAACTTCCCATTTCATAGGAAAACAGACACCACCGAAGTAAACTTTCATGTTCCCCTTTTAATGACCTAACCCGCCTTTTGAGGCAGTAAGTCCAATAACCTATCTACACAGGAAATATTACTTTTAGGGTTAATTAAGCCATTAGAAGAGAAGAAAGAGACTAAAAAGAAATAATGAAGAGAAAATTATTTGCATTTACTCTATTGCTTATCCTAATATCAGTCTCAAGCTATTGCGTACAAGCACAAAATGCTTATGCAAATAAATCTGCTGAAGGGATGTTAAAAGAGTTTTATACGAAGTATATTACTGAAGTTTTTATGGGCGCTAATGAAAAAAAAATACATTTAATACTAAAAAAATATTGCACAGTTAAGTTGTTAAATAAAGTTCCAAAGTTAACCCAAAATATCGATGGTGATCCTTTCTTAAAAGCACAGGATAGCGATACTTCAAATTTAAAATCATTATCGATAAAAAAAGATAATAAAAGAAAAAACATATATAGTGTTTCTTATATTGCTAATCCTAATCACCAAATTACCATCCATTTATTAGTAGTAAAGGAAAGTGGAAGTTTTAAAATAGATTCAGTATGGTAAGAGTTAGTCCAAACACGTATATAGTTACCTTAATTATTTAACCCAATCATCAAAAATCTTATTATGTACGAATCTGAAATTGAGAATTTCAAAAATCTTCCTTTTGATGAAAGGGTAATTATATTAGACAAACTTATAGCTGAAGTAAAAAATCTAAAAAAAAAGGTGAACTACGATGAGGGGCCAGTGATACCAGGTAGGACCTTTCGGCAATCATCTCAACGTAAAGAATGGGAGGAAAAAGAAAAGCTAATGACTATTTTGGAAAAGATACATCACTATCTTATTGAAGGAGGGTGTTAAGGGAGATTTGTGCCCTGTATGAAAAGAAGAATGGTAAGATTAATATTAAATAAGGTTAGGCAAAATCACTGATTTTCGATTATTGCCAGTGATAATTCATTTTCTAATTCTTTAACCCATGAAGGCAGTATTTCAGGCATAATAATTTTCCAATTATCATTTTGAAAGTTCATACTAAAGACATGGTCAAGTTTACCATTATAAATTACAGATACGAAATATTTAACTGCGCCACTTACATGAATAGGATTAAAGATGAACTTGGCATACTCGTTATTTCCAATATGAATTGCTTTTTCAAAAGATTGGATTTGAAGCATTCACCAAAAGTAAGAAATATAAAAGGTTAAGGACGAGCCAGAATAAAGCCATACCGAATAATAAAGAATACAGAGATGCAGCCTATTAAGATTAAAATAGTGTAAATGGCAGAATAGGTGATCTGTTTTTGTTTGTTGTTCAAGCATCCAAATTAGTCACCTGTTAATTATCTTCCAATAGTAATTTTCCTATTGTTAATCTGGGCAGTAGGTATAATTTTTGCATAAGAAAGTCAGTCATTACTCTTACACTTATTTAAATGGATTTATTAACTCTTAGCCTGGAAGAACTGATCTTATGTTATAAAAAGGCTGAATCAGACCTTCAAAAGGCTTTACTTAAAGGTACTTCATGGGAAGAAGTCAGGGATAAAAGAATAGTTGTTACTAAACTTGCCCAAGAGGTATGGAGAAAAAGGGAAGCAAGTTTTCAATCCACTCCCGCCGATACCCCATTTAGGGAAGATTAATTGTCACTGGAAATATTCTCCAATATTGTTAGTATAGCCCAAAGATGAACTCCTTAAAAATAAGGATAATAATTTTCTGAATATTCAGCCTAAATCTAAGGGTAAGAAATAAACTACTTGGTTTCTATTACAATAGCATGAAAGACGTGTTCTGCAAGCTCTAAATCCTTTTCCTTAAATTCTCCTGTAAGTGACAGGTTATTATAATCGTGTATCAACCCATTATTCTTTATAGCGTCTAAAAACCTATTTAATTCTGTAAGGGAAGGGAATATCAACGTAACTTTCATTTCCTGAGAATAATTTCTTTTATCATTATCAACAATCATGCAAGCTAAATACGTTCTTCGGCAATAATTTCAGCTTTAAATGCCTTTACGGCAAGTTCAACTTCTTCTGAATTGCAAACACAGATAATTTTAAGTGTACGAACATTCATTTCTAGATAAACCGATTGACTAATGGAAACAAACCTTCTTAATTCCGTTTCGTTCGGAAATAGAAGAGTAAATTTTTTCATACGTTGAGTAAAATTGAAGATATGATTTTTCAACGAACCCTACCTTTGTCCCATCACGTATATAGTTACCAATTATGGATTATTTCTTGTTTTTTTTAGCCCCATGGATCGGTATCTTCTTAGTAGCGTTTTTATTAACCCTTTTTTTACTAAAATTTCTGTATTTACTAACTAAAGGAAAGTGGATTAATAGTAAAACTAAAAGAATTGGTTATG
>JBJMLT010000506.1:0-2244 GCA_045805165.1 Flavisolibacter sp. | reverse complement strand
TTCCACCTATAACAGTTCCATCGTTAATCGAATATTGAATGGCAAATACCGATTCCGGACTGTTATCATGCCCATCGAGAAAATTATATGCAAAGTCCGAATTCAGGCTATAGTATCCGGAATTGATCACATCATTAGTAAGTGTAAGTACCTCTTGTAATAAGTTTTGATTGATTCCGGTTACATTATAATTGTCATCTTGTGTATATGCCTGGTATAGCCTGACTTTTGCAAGGTATGCTTTGGCAGAAAGCTGATTAGCACGGCCTGGTTCTCCGGGTTGCCTTACAGGAAGATCATTAATCGCAGCTTTAAAATCACCTGCAATTTTTTCCCATAAAGAATCATTAGCCATTGTATTTGGAACTTTTAATATCTGGTCATTCGTTAATGTTTCATCAAACCATGGAATATTTCTAAACATCACTTTTAATAGGAAATACATATGTCCTCTTAAAAAATGCATTTCTCCTATCCGGGTAGTTCTTTTAGGGAATTGTGCATCTGTCAATCCTGTTAAGGCACGTAATGCTGTGTTGATCCTTGAAATAGCTCCATATGCACGTATCCATGTTCCGGGGAATCCGAAATCGCCCGCTCCATTGTTAGATGAATTCAATAAATAGAATTGCTCATATTTATCCATTTGTTGCTGGTCACCAATATCACCTCCTCCTTTATAGGCATCATCAGATCGCACACTTCCATATTCCCACATACTGGTAATTGGGGCATCCCACCAGTCATTTGCTATGCCAGCATATGCTGCTGTAGCTAATCCATCTACCGCCGTTGGAGAAGTAAGATTATTAGCCGATAATGCTCCCTGCGGCTGGTAATCAAGGTATTTTTTGCAGCTGAACAAGCCAATTATAGTCAGTGCAAAAAGAAGTTTAAATTTTATATGTTTCATATAATGTATTTTAAAAATTAAAAGTTTACGTTAACTCCAAAGGTTACTGCCGTTGGAACTGGCCATATATCGAATGTATTTGCCCTTTCAGGGTCTTTCGCACTAAATTCTTTTGATTTGAAAGCAAATAAATTCTGGCCTGAAACATATATTCGTAAATTTTCCATTCTTAATTTGTCGGAAATAATCTTAGGTAAATTATATCCAAGCATTACATTCCGTATTTTGAAGTATGAAGCGTTAACAAAATAGAAATCAGATGGCCTGTCTTCTCCATTTAAATTCAATACAGTTAGAGCAGGAGTTTTAGATCCGGTATTCTGAGGCGTCCAGGCAGTTAAAGTCCCAGGTCCAAAATTGTTCCTTGCGTTTACGAATGAATTGAAAAATTTATTTGGATCGAATCCCGTCTTTCCTGCAACGCCGGAACCAAATATGGTCAGATCAAAATTTCTGTAATTCAAATCGATCCGGATGCCATATTCCATTTTGGGCAAAGTATTACCGAGAAATGCCTGGTCATTTGCATCAATTTTTCCATCGCCATTAATATCTACATATTTTAAACGTCCAATAGCTGCACCTGGCTGACTTGCCCATGCGTCAACATCATGTTGTGTTTGAAAAATACCCGCAGTTTTATAACCAAAAATGGTAAATTGTGAATGTCCGATTATTGAATGGTTAACATCACCAGGATAAGCAGCTCTTACATTTTCAGGCAATTCTGTAATTACATCTTTATAGTGACTGGCATTAGCTGTAATGCTATAAGTAAATCCACCAGCTTTAGTATTGCGATAGCTTATGATGGCTTCCCAACCTTTATTATTTTTACTCGCCCCATTTAAAAACTGCTGCTGCCCTTCACCTAATGCTGCAGCTACAGGAGGAGAGATCAAAATGTTACTGGTATTTCTGTTGTAATAATCAAAAGAACCAGAGATCCTTTCGTTAAAGAATCCGAAGTCCAATCCTATATTGGTTTCTGTTGTAGATTCCCATTTTAGGTTTGGGTTTCCTCTTTGCACCTGAACAAATCCTGAAGGAAGAGAGCCGGTATTTACACCGTACAGATCATAAGCAGTTCCTGTATTAAGCCATTGTGGAAATTGGGGACTACTGGTGCCATAGTTAGGCCTCAATATAGTATAGGATGACAGATTTCCTATTTCCTGGTTACCTACTGTGCCTACGCCTGCACGTAGTTTAAGATTTGAAACATGATGAATGTTATCTCTGAAGAAGTCTTCATTATTAATTCTCCAACCAATAGTTCCGGCAGGGAAAATACCATAAGGATTATTGGTACCAAACCTGGAAGAACCATC
>JBJMLT010000505.1:0-2935 GCA_045805165.1 Flavisolibacter sp. | reverse complement strand
ATGAAGTGGGAGCTGCTACATCTACAGGAGTAGGAGAAGAAGTGATACGCATTTGTGGGTCGCATTCTGTTATAGAATTCATGCGGCATGGAATGCATCCGGAAGAAGCATGTAAAAAAACTTGTGAGCGTATTATAAAGAAAAGGGGTGCAAAAGGAAAAGAGGTTCAGGTAGGATTTATTGCTCTGGATAAGAAAGGAAGATATGGAGGCTGGTCCATTCAAAAAGGATTTACCTATGCCGTACAAAGTTCAGATGGAGTTAAAGTCCTGGATGCAAAAAGCTCTTATTAATGGAACAAAAGGATTTTAAGATAGAGATCGCTACTACTGATTTTAATACTACAAAAAATGCTGTGGAAGGTGGGGCTGACAGAATTGAGCTATGTGCCGCATTGACAGAAGGAGGTATTACTCCATCTTATGGTACTATTAAAAACTGCAGAGAAGTTTTTACTGTCCAGCTATTTCCTATTATTCGTCCCAGGTCAGGTGATTTTCTTTATAATGAAGAAGAGTTCAATATCATGAAAGCAGATGTGAGGTTATGTAAAGAACTGGATTGCGATGGCATTGTAATTGGTTTGCTAACGAAGAAAGGAGATATTGATCTGGAACGCACTCAGATTCTTATAGATATGGCATATCCAATGGAAATTACTTTCCACAGGGCATTCGATAGGTGCAGGGATCCCTTTCAGGCTCTGGATCAATTGATCAATATTGGATGCCAGAGAATACTTACATCGGGACAGGCGTCCACCGCTCCTTTAGGAATTGATATGATAGCAAAGCTAGTAAAGGCAGCAGATGAAAGGATCATAATTATGCCTGGAAGCGGTGTAAGGATAGAATCAGTTAGAGAGCTGGCAGAAAGGACAGGAGCTACTGAATTTCATTCTTCTTTACGATCTAAAAAGAAATCTAAAATGGATTTTATTCATCCGGCTTTTGCGGAGTCGGAAGAAAGTTATTCGAATGCATATATTGATCCAGATGATGTAAAAGCTATGCGTAAAGCTTTGCTGAAGAAAGCAGATTAATAGGATCAATTATAATCAATCACGCAAGCGCCTGCAGAATATCATATTTGGTTATGATATGGAAATTGCCACTTTCATCTTTTGCTAAAACAGCTCCGTTTTCTTTATTTATCAAGGTGCTTAACTTTTCTATCGGGGTATCAAATTTTACAACTGGATATGCTTTTTCCATTACATGCTCTACTTTCTCTGTGCGTATTTCAGGATTACTGAATACTTTCTGAAACAACCCGCCTTCGCTAATGGCGCCGGAAAGCTCTCCGGATCTGTCAATAACAGGAATATGTTCAATGTCATATTTTTTCATCAGGTCTACAGCTTCAGCAACGGACTGGGTTGGCTCTAATGTTACTAATTTCTTTTTACCTCTTGAATTAACAACGTCTTTAAATGTTTTTACATCAAAAAAACCTCTTTCCGCCATCCACTGATCGTTATAGATCTTATTAACATATCTGCTTCCATGGTCGTGTAATATTGCAACTACAAGATCTCCTTTTTTCAAACGGTCTTTTAATTGAATCAGTCCCTGAAGACAACTGCCGGCACTGTAACCACAGAACAATCCTTCCTCGCGGGCGAGCCTGCGAGCCATAACAGCACCATCTTTATCAGTGACCTGTTCAAAGTGGTCTATAACACTCATATCATAATTCTGAGGGACAAAATCTTCACCGAAGCCTTCCGAGATATATGGATGCACTTCATTCATATCCATTTCACCTGTTCGGAAATATTTTGTAAGAAGGGAACCATAAACGTCAATAGCCCATATTTGAATATCAGGATTCTTTTCTTTCAAAAATTGAGCAGTTCCAGTAACAGTACCTCCGGTTCCTGCTGTAACCACTAAATGAGTGATCTTTCCATCTGTCTGCTGCCAGATCTCAGGTCCGGTACTTTCATAATGTGCAAGCCTGTTAGCCAGATTATCATATTGATTCATTAAATAGGAGTTAGGGATCTCTTTAGCCAAACGAGCCGCTACTGAATAATAGCTTCTGGGATCTTCGGGTTCAACGTTAGTGGGACAAACGATAACTTCAGCGCCAAGAGCCCTGAGAATATCTCCTTTTGACTGGGATTGCTTATCCGTTGTTGTAAAAATACATTTGTATCCTTTTACCACACCTGCCATGGCCAGTCCCATTCCGGTATTTCCGGAAGTGCATTCAATGATAGTTCCACCGGGCTTTAATTTTCCTTCGGCTTCTGCTACCTCCACCATTTTAACAGCCATTCTGTCTTTGATAGAATTACCAGGATTGAAATATTCAACCTTCGCATACACATCACAGGGGAAGTCCTTAGTCAGCTTATTTAATTTTACTAAAGGTGTATTTCCTATCGTTTCCAGTATATTATTCTTTACATCCATTATGATTGATTCTTGCGCAAATATAAATTAACGAGGAAAGTTTGAGGTTAAAGTTGTTATTGAGGTTTTTACCAAATTGCTAATTCTTCTTTATTGTGGATGATATAAATAGATAGATGATATTTAGGGATTAGCATTTTGATGTTAGGGGGATTTGGGTTTTAAGGTTTAGGGTGGGATTATGGTTGGTTGGAGGTTGGCTTATAGTTGGCTTTGAGTTGGCTTTGATATGGCTTTGATATGGCTTTGATACGCTTTAAAGGGAGGAGGAAGGGGAAATGTAAAAGGAAAAATGAAAAAAGGAGCTTTGCTTTATACTTTTTCCTATTTTTTTTAGGGTTCAAAAATACAAATTAGGAGGGTTCCAATAATAAATAATCAATAATAAATAATAAACCAACCTCTTTAGCGCTCTTCGCTTCTTTGCCTCTTTGCGTGAAATGAAAAAATACTGAACTTAAGGACTTTTAGGTTTTGATTTTTTATATTTTTATTTTTTTGTTTTTTAAGATTGT
>JBJMLT010000504.1:0-2741 GCA_045805165.1 Flavisolibacter sp. | reverse complement strand
TTACGATTTATAAATCTTTAGCTGTAAGAACCAACCTGTTAGTAATAATATTATGATTCCTATTTTTATTGAATAAAATATTTAAAAACAGGAGTAAATCCTACATTGAAGAAACTCGTAAATCGAATCATTCTCCCCAAATTTCATCCTCTTTATTAAGCCATTTCTTTACTAATTCGGTCGTTACAGATTTAGGTCGTTCAATTGGTAAACCTAGCACGCGGTCCCAGCATAAACTGGCTAATACTCCTAGTGCCCTGCTCACTCCAAAAAGAACAGTGTAGAATTCATATTCAACCATTCCATAATGTACCAGCAATGCCCCGCTATGGGCATCTACGTTCGGCCAAGGGTTTTTGATCTTACCTAATGATTTAAGAATAGGAGGAACTGTATCGTAAATATTCCAAACTGTCTGCACTAATGGATCATCTGGCATATGCTTCTTACCAAATTCCATTTGGGCGGTGAACCTTGGGTCGGTTTTCCTTAAAACAGCATGACCATATCCGGGAACAACTTTTCCTTCACTGATCGTTTTCCTTACATATTCGGATATCTGCTCTTTGGAGGGAACATCGTTTTTTAATTCTTCTCGAAGCTCATAGATCCATTTGATGACTTCCTGGTTGGCAAGACCATGTAAAGGACCAGCCAATCCATTTAATCCGGCTGCAAGGCTTAGATATGGGTCACTCAGAGCCGATCCTACAAGATGTGTGGCGTGCGCAGATACATTTCCACCCTCATGATCAGCGTGTATCGTCATATATAATCGCATCAACTCCTGAAAACCTTCATCTGCATAACCAAGCATATGAGCAAAGTTTCCAGCCCAGTCCAACAATCCATTTGGTTGGATATGGTCTCCATTCTTATATTTTCTTCTGTATATGTATGCAGCTACACGGGGCAAACGGGCGATTAGATCCATTGAATCATCAAATACTGCATCCCAATAGTCCTTTTTACTCATTCCTGCAGCATAGCGTTTAGCAAACTGACTTTCAGTTTGTAATGCCATGACAGCAACTACAAATTGAGTCATTGGGTGGGTGCTGACCGGTAAAGCTTCAATTGTGGCAAACACATGATTTGGAACGTGGCTGCGTCTTTGCCAAACAGATGTTACATGTTGTACATCAGCATCATCAGGCAGCTCACCTACCAGCATCAGGTAAAACAATCCTTCTGGTAAAGGTTCTGAGCCACCATCGGCCTTAGGTAATTTTTGCTGTAATTCAGGAATTGAATATCCTCGGAAGCGGATGCCTTCCTGCGCATCCAACAAAGAAGTTTCTGTTACAAGGCCGGTAATTCCTCTCATTCCCTGATAAACTTGACCCAATTGCACCTCACCAATTGTTTTTGATCCGTGTTCTTTTAAAATATCCTTTATTTCTGTTGCTACGGCATCGCCTTTTTCTTTGAACTTATCTTTAATGACACCCATTTTTTCAACAATTATTGATTGAGAACAGTCTTATTTTGAAGGCTATAAAGGTATATAATGATGCACAACTTTTGAATCTCTATTTTGGTGCAGTGCGATAAAAATAATAGGCAACAAAAGAAAAAACTATGTTAGGTATCCATGCCGCAAGCAATGGTGGCAAATTACCCTTTACAGAAAAAACAGTTGAAAATTTATCTGATACAATAAATATTGCAGCTATGCCTATTCCAATTGCTAAGTGCAAGCCACTACCTCCACGAGTTTTTCTTGCTGCAATGATGGCTCCGATAAGTGATAACAGTAAAACAGTAAAAGGAGTAGCGGTTCGTCTGAACTTTTCAACTTTTAAAGCATTCAATCCTTCTGTTCCTCTTTGTTCCTCTGTCCTAATATATTTATCGAGCTGCGTTGTGGTAAGTTTATCCTTCAAATATTCATCTTTTTTCAATTCATCTGGCTTTAATGGAATGTCAAGGGTCAATGTATTGAGTTGTGTAACCGTTTCCTTCATGCTGTCAACGTTCCTTTCTACAACTGAATAAAGTTTCCAGTTATGCCTTGCACTATCCCAAATAATCGATTGCGCTCTGAGATTGTAAATGATCTTATTGTTCTTAACTTTCTCCAGGAAAAAAGCTGTAGCTGTTTTGGAAACCGTGTCATAATTTTTCATTCCAACATAGGTAGATGCATCCAATCTGCGGTAATAATTGTCTCTTGCACCGGAATGGTTTGGATCAACATAGTCAACATATACGGCTTGAAAATTTCCCCGTATAACATTGGCTTTTGGTATCCAATAGGCATTTGAAAACCAAAGAACAATAGCAAAGGTGATTCCAGCTATGACATAGGGACGTAACCATCGGTTATATGTAACACCACTAGCTAATATCGCAATAACTTCGGAGCGGAGTGCCATTTTACTTGTAAAAAATATAACTGCGATGAATACAAATAATGGATAAAGCAAACCCCATATCCATGGTATGAAACCAATATAATATTGTTTAATGATTTCTGAGGTACTTAATCCTGATTTTACAAAATCATCAGTTTTTTCACTGGTATCAATGGCTACTGCTATGACAGTAAACAATAGCATGCAAAAAATAAACGTTACAAAAAATTTCTTTAATATATACCAGTCGAGCTTTGTAATCATTATGGACGAAGATAAAAATTAGCTAATTAGCTAATCAGCTAATTAGCTAATTTTTATAGTCTTCTTTTCAAAACCGGTATCATTTCATTCTTCCATGAAGTAAAATCTCCATGAATAATA
>JBJMLT010000503.1:0-2183 GCA_045805165.1 Flavisolibacter sp. | reverse complement strand
CTTACCAGATCCACCTCTTTACCAATGAAAATGCTACCTTCCAAAGCATAAAATATCTTGTTATTAATTTTCCAGGCTATAGTTGTAATTAAATTATTGGCTGATAACTTTGGCTTCTCCCCTATATTCATTAACATAAAGCATCCTGTTCCATAAGTGTTTTTAACCATGCCTGGTTTCGTACACATCTGACCAAATAATGCGGCCTGTTGGTCACCCGCAATACCTGCTATAGGAATTTTATGTGCGAGTAGTTGTCCGGCTGTTTCTCCATATACTTCACTGGACGATCTTACTTCAGGCAGCATCAATATTGGAATTCCAAACAGATCAAGAAGTTCTTTGTCCCACTCTAGTGTATGAATATTGAACAGCATGGTTCTGGATGCATTAGATACATCTGTTGCATGAACCTTACCTGCAGTTAAATTCCAAAGAAGCCAGCAGTCTATCGTTCCAAATGCCAGATCACCTTTATCCGCAAGTTCTTTTGCACCTTCTATATGATCCAGGATCCATTTTATTTTCGTTGCTGAAAAATAAGCATCTACAATAAGGCCTGTTTTTTCTCTTATTTTTTTATCCTCGCCTTTCTTTACTAGCGACTGACAATAATCGGATGTTCTCCTGTCCTGCCAAACTATGGCATTCGATATGGGTTTACCTGTTGTTCTATTCCAAACTACCGTTGTTTCTCTTTGATTAGTAATTCCAATCGCATTAATTTCTTTTGGTGTAACGCCTGCTTTAATAATGGCTTCTGTTGCTACACCAACTTGAGACGACCATATTTCATTGGCATCGTGTTCTACCCAGCCAGGTTGTGGAAAGAACTGTTTGAATTCTTTTTGTGCAATTGATACTATGCCTCCTTGTTGATTAAATACAATAGCCCGCGAGCTTGTTGTGCCTTGATCAAGTGAGAGAATATAATTAGCCATGCAATATCATTTAGTTCTGCTATATTCTTTTTAGATAATGTCTTGCAACATTATTGAATTCCTCTAGCTGATCATTCAACCATTCTTCATTTCTATTTAATTCTGCCGCTAATAATTCACCTACCCTGGGCGCTGCTATAATTGCAGCAGTAGCATCCAGAAATAAAATTCTAAGTCTGCGCGCAAGCACATCTTCAATTGTTCTTGCCATTTCATTTCTTATCGACCAAATCACTTCAGCTTCAAGATAGGGAAGATAATTTATTAATCTTTTATTCAGCAAAGGTTCTTTGTTCAATAATTCATTTATATACTTTGAATCAGATCCGTATATGGAAAGATGATCATTGTTTTTTTCTGCCGTATGCCCATGTATGCGCAATGTTTTTGTTTTACATGAGGTCTCGGACGATTTAGCCGAATGATTTATTATTTTTAATACATCCTCTGCCATTTTTCTATACGTTGTCCATTTGCCTCCTGTTATCGTAATTAATCCTGAAGAAGAAACAATAATTTTATGATCTCTGGATATCTCTTTGGTACTTTTTATATTTTTTTTGTTGATTACTAGATGACGTAATCCTGCAAATACACTTATAATATCATTGGTGCCCGGAGGGTTAGCCAGGTACTTCTTTACATTTTCCAGAATAAAATTGATCTCTTCATTTTGTGCTACAGGTTCCAGTGAATGGTTTGTAACAGGAACATCAGTCGTCCCCACCAATGTATGATCGTGCCAGGGTACAGCAAACAAAACCCTGCCATCAGAAGTTTTGGGGATCATTAATGCCGATTGGCTATTTAAAAATGATTGCTTTACCACAATATGAACTCCCTGGCTTGGTTTTATAATAGGTTCACTTTGCGGATCATCCATTTTCAATATATCGTCAACAAATACACCTGTAGCATTTATTATTGATTTTGATTGCAATGAATATTCTTCTTTGCTTTCCATGTCCAATGCAATCAATCCGCTTATTTTTCCATTCTGTTTGATCAGCTTTTTTACCTGGAAATAATTAAGAATAACTCCACTATTATCAGCACAGGTTTGAGCCAGGTTAATGGCAAGGCGGGCATCGTCGAACTGACCATCAAAATATTCAACCCCGCCGGCAAGGTTTTTATGATTAATATTAGGAAGTCTGTTTTCAACTTCTTTTTTACTCAATACTCTTGATGCTCCAAAGCTTAATCTCCCGGCCAGCCAATCGTAGATCTTAAGTCCGGTTG
>JBJMLT010000502.1:0-15910 GCA_045805165.1 Flavisolibacter sp. | reverse complement strand
CCTTTGTAAAGAGTGCGGCAGCGGAAAATGTATTGCCACCGGTTAAAATATATACCTGGCCATTATAGTGATTGTGCACTTTTGGCTTAAAATATTTATGCTCAAAATAAGTAAAATGATATTTTCCATCATTCTTCTTATGGGTCATGAATAATAGAAAAAAACGGTTCGGTAAATAATTTTGCTCATACTTTGAATAGCTGCTCCATTTTTTCATGGCATAAAGTGAGTCAGCAATTTTAAAGGGCTTTTCTGCAATATATCTTGTCAGTAGATTGGAAAGTAATACACTTCCACCTCCATTGCCACGTATATCTATTACAAGATTTGGGATATTTTCCTTTCGCAATTGTCTGAACGATCTCTTGAAGAACTTCCTCAGCTTATTAAACTTCGTAAAGGTGTTTACTTCCATGAATGCAGTACCAAGTGAGCTGTCGATTCGCATATTCCTTGCACTATTCAGCATGATCTTTTTTCTCTGTTTCTTTGATAATCGGGGAAAGGTGATCTTTTGAGTAGGGGTATCTGCAACCGGATCGTAGATCGTAACATCAGCTTCTTTTAAATAACCGGCGCCATCTAAATAGGTCACATGCACTTTGGGCCTGAGACCATAAATGGAAGCATAAAGGCTTCTGAAAACTCCAGGATTACTTAAGGTCTGATACTTGTGACTGATATTATATCCATCTGCGGATAAATAACGGAACAGTGTATCCATTATTTCCTGAATTGGTCTTCCGTCAATCGATTGAAGAACTACGCCCCGGATAACGTTACTGTCTTTTCTATTGATATTTGATGTAACCACAACTGTATCCTTCCATGCCTTAATATTCAAAGGGAAAGAATACCCTCTTGTTCTTTCAGAATATTTTATCGCAGCATCAGATGCTCTGACACTTGTGTGCCCGCATTTAATTTTAGCCAGCACATAGCTAAGTATCATTCTGAATTTATATTCAGGTAATGAATCTTTCAATTGTGCCGCTCCCCAGTTAAAATAGTAATTAATGCTGTCTTTTGGAGTAAACCAATAAAGGCTGGGATGCGATTCTTCCAGCATGTTTCGAAATATGCTGTAGTCTTTCTGTAATTGTTCAGGCGAATACTTTACAGTAGGATTAAAACGCTTATAATGGATCTTACTGGCGGCGCAGCCGCTGATTATAACAACAATCAGAATAAGTAGTAACTGGTTCTTCATAGAGATCTCACATCATTTAAATGCATTCCACCCTTGGGCTGTAATTGGATGCTTGCTGCCTCCTTTCGTAAATATATGATGACCTGCTTCTTCGTCTGTCATATATCCAATAACACTAATATCGGAATTACTGGCTACAATTTCATAATCATCTTGGTTAATTGTAAAAAGTAATTCATAATCTTCTCCCCCGCTTAAGGCACAGGCAGTTGGATCAAGATTAAATTTAAAAGCGGCCATTTTAGTTTCCTCAGCTATTGGTATCTTTTCTTCATATAATACGCAACCGATCTTGCTTTCTTTGCTAATATGCAGGATCTCAGAGCTTAAGCCATCGCTTACATCTATCATCGAGGTAGGCTTAATATTCTTTTCAATGAAAAAATCCACTATATCCTTTCTGGCTTCCGGTTTTAGTATGCGGGCAACAATATACTTCTCGCCTTCAAGATCAGGTTGGATCTTTGGATTTTCAAGAAATATTTTCTTCTCTCTTTCTAATAATGTCAATCCCAGGTAAGCAGCTCCAAGATCTCCGCTTACGCACAGCAGATTGCCTTTCTTGGCTGTATTTCGTTTTACATAATTATCAGGCGTAACCTCGCCGATTGCTGTACATGAAATGATAAATCCTTTTTGAGAAGTAGAAGTATCTCCACCTATCAGATCTACTTTGTATTGAGAGCAGGCGGCATATACGCCTTCATAAAAATCATCGAGAGATTCAACACTGAAGCGGTTGCTAAAGCCTAATCCAATAATGATCTGTGTTGGAGTAGCATTCATTGCATAGATATCGCTGATATTTACTACAACCGTTTTATACCCCAGATGCTTTAAGGGAGTATACATAAGATCGAAATGAACACCTTCTATTAAAAGATCATTCGACAATACGGTCTGCTTTCCAAAATGATCGATCACCGCCCCATCATCTCCTACCCCTACGATCGTAGACGCGTTATGGATCTCAATGTTTTTTGTAAGGTGTTCGATCAATCCAAATTCCCCTAATTCCGATACCTCAGTCCTGGTCATAATAATTACAATTTACTAATTACGATTTACAATTTGTTTCGATCTTAACGTGGTAATTGATTTAATTATAATTGCTAACAATTCTGTCCCCTCCTTTCTTAACTCTTTTATTTTCAACCCTTCTTTAGGGTTTACAGCTTCAATTAATTCAAAAAAGAAGACCGATTCATCAAGTTCTTCTTCTACAATTTTTAATTTATTTAAAAAATCAGGAGCTGATTTCGCTCTTAAAGCGGCACTATAGTTGGCAGCTGCTCCTGAAGCTGATCTGTTCAATTGATCAGAATAGTTTTTATTTACAATATTATATGGAAGCTTTAAAACAAAAAAAGCAACATTAATTGCATACTTTTTAAATCGTTCTTTCAATTCATATTTAGTCATAAGGATCGGATTTAAGAAATTGTAAATTGTAAATTTTAAATTGTAAATCAATTGCCTCCTACCCACCTCACCATCTCCTCATGAATAATTCCATTAGTAGCCAGAATACCTGGTAGGTACGGGGAATAAGGATTTCCCTTCATATCCGTTACTTTACCGCCGGCTTCTTCAACCATTAAAAAGCCCGCAGCACTATCCCAGGCTTGTAGCTTATGTTCATAAAAGCCATCAAATCTTCCACACGCTACCCAGCAAAGATCAATGGCGGCAGAGCCCAGCCTTCTTACAGGTATTCCTTTTCTTATAAAGCGTTCAAATACCTGCAACGGCCCATTAGGCTCATCTAGATAGGTATATGGAAAGCCTGTAACAAGGCAGGCACTTTCCACTTTCTCTTTTTTGCTTACTTTAATAGGTTTGTCGTTAAGCGTTGCTCCTTTTCCCCTTTCTGCAATAAAGAATTCATTTAAAAAAGGATTATAAACAGCACCAAGGATCATTTTTTTATTATGTTCCAGGCCAATGGAAATGCAGCAAAGAGGAATATGATGAGCAAAATTTACAGTGCCATCAATTGGGTCAATGATCCACTTATAAGCTGAATCCTGTACCAGTTCCCCAGCTTCCTCACTAAGGATATAATGGTCCGGAAAATTCTTTTTGATCACATCCATGATTACTTTTTCAGATGCATGGTCTACCTCCGTAACCAGGTTATTGATCCCCTCTTTATTGGATATTTTGAATTCCAGATCGGTAAATCGCCTGATTTCCGCCGCTGCCGCCTCAGTAGCTTCTATTAATGTGGTTTTAAACATGCTCAAAGATAATTGCAGATTCCACCGATAATTGCAGATTTCATCGATAAGATAGATTTTATAGAATTTCACTATTTAAAGCTTGGCCTTCATTCCATTTTCAAATTTTCTAATCTTCAAATTATATATCGTTTCGTACGTTTGTTTGTTTTGTTAAGACAGATTATTGACGCTTTCCATTGTCATAGTAAACTATAATGTAAAATACTTTTTGGAGCAATGTCTGCATTCAGTCTGTAAAGCTGTTTCCGAAATTGCAGCCGAAATAATTGTTGTCGATAATGCATCTGTTGATAAAAGCATAGATTACTTGAAGCCGAAATTCCCTAAAGTTCTTTTCATAAAAAATGAAACTAATACCGGATTTGCCAAAGCATGTAATAAGGGGTTTTCAGTTTCTTCAGGCGAATACATTCTTTTCCTGAACCCGGATACAATTATTTCTGAAGATAGTTTTATCAAATGCATTTCCTTTTTTAAAGATCATAACGAATGTGGTGCTTTGGGAGTAAAAATGATTGACGGTTCCGGTCATTTTTTAAAAGAATCCAAAAGATCGTTTCCCTCTCCTTTAATTTCATTGTATAAGCTTTTCGGACTGGCAAGGCTTTTTCCTCATTCCCCCATCTTCGCTAAGTATCATCTCGGGCATCTGGATAAGGACAAAAGCCATGAAGTAGATGTTTTGGCAGGAGCCTTCTTTATGGTGCGAAGGCAGGTTCTTGAAAAAGTAGGACTTTTTGATGAAGACTTTTTTATGTATGGGGAAGATGTAGACCTTAGCTACCGGATCCAAAAGGCCGGATATAAGAATTATTACTATGCCGGCACCAAAATCATTCACTTTAAAGGAGAAAGTACAAAGCGAAGAAGCGTTAACTATGTCCGCATGTTTTATCAGGCTATGACCATATTTGTCAGAAAACATTATGGCAGTGCCAAAGCGGGTATATTTAATGCATTGATCCATTTAGCCATTTGGCTTAGAGCTTTATTATCAGGCTTGGCTAAATTTATCAGATGGATTCGCCTGCCGTTTGTAGATGCACTACTTATATTGTTTTCGTTCTGGATCATTAAAGTTGTATGGATAAATTACGTAAGGCCGGATATACTCTATTCCAACAGGCTTTTATTAATACTTATTCCGGCGTTTACATTATTATACCTTCTGGTTGCCTATTATGCCGGTTTATATGATAAATATTATAAATCGTCCAACCTGGTAAGGTCTACACTTTTTGCGGCGCTTGGCTTGGTAGCCATCTATTCCCTCCTTCCGGAAACATTAAGGTTTTCAAGAGGGATTGTTGTATTTGGGGCTTTATTGTCTTTTATTTTATTGAATATTCTAAGGCAGGTATTTATAAAGACGAGAATCATCTTGGGCCCCGTGGACAAGATTTCAAGGCCTTATATTTTGATTGCTTCCTCTGCGAAAGAATTCATCATTACAAAGCAATTTCTTCAAAAGAGAAATATGGACGATAAGATCATAGGTCGGATAGCGATTAATGGAGAAGAAAAAGATTTTATAACCAGGCTTGACCATTTAAATGAAGCAGTCAGAACTTTGGAAGCCCGGGAAATTATCTTTTGCGCCGGCGAATTGTCTTACAAGAGAATAATAGATCAGGTGCAGAATATCAAAGGAAAGCTCAGGTTACGTTTCCATGCCATAAACAGTGATAGCATTATTGGTAGCGACACAAATAGAAGCAGAGGTGAAATTGTTGCCAGAGAAACTAATTTCAAATTAGCAGGGTCTTCTGCTATGCGGAACAAAAGGCTGATAGATATAACGGTTGCTTTATCAGGCATAATAACTTTTCCCATTCAATTATTCCTGGTAAAAAGACCTTTCCATTTTTTAAAGAATTGTTTTTTTGTTCTTATAGGGAAAAAAACCTGGATAGGATATATAATACCAAATAGCATTTTACCTGCGATAAGAAAAGGGATTTTGGGTTCAAATGGCATGGTAGCAAACCACCAGGAATTAATGCCACAGGAAAGCCTTTTTACCATCGATTACTGGTATGCCCATGATTACGATCCTGCCATGGATATTCAACTCATAATCAGGAACTTTAAATATTTGGGAAGCTGAATATTGGAGAACTTTCTACATGCTACCTTTACTGATAACCTTTAACCTTGCATTGAATGGCGAGAATCATTGATATAAAGATCCCTAAGGCTATTGCTGCGGCATTACGCTTGCCGGAAAATGACCCGAGGAGACAACAATTAAAGGTGCTCAAGAAACTTTTGAGAAAGGCAAGGTTTACAGAATTCGGACAAAAATATCGTTTTGATGAGATCCTTCTTAGCCGGCACATAGGTAAAGAATTTCAGGACAGAGTGCCTGTTCATGATTACAATAAGATCTATGATAATTGGTGGAAAAAAACACTGGATGGCATTCCAGATGTAGCCTGGCCCGGAAAGATAAAATATTATGCGTTAAGCTCAGGCACATCAGACTCAGCCAGTAAATACATTCCGGTAACAAAGGAAATGCTTCGAAGCAACCGCATTAATTATATTCGGCAACTTATTTCTCTTTTTTCATATGAACATATTCCTCGTAATGCAGTCACGAAAGGATTTTTAATGCTTGGCGGGGCTACTGACTTGCAAAAAGACAGTGCAGGGTGGTATGCCGGAGATCTTAGTGGAATATTGGCGAAGAATCGGCCATTTTGGTTTCAGACTTTTTATAAGCCCGGTGGACGAATAGCAAAGATCAAGGACTGGAATGAAAAGCTTAATGAAATAGTGGAAAAAGCACCCGACTGGGACATAGGATATATAGTTGGTGTTCCCGCATGGTGCCAGATGTGCATGGAAATGATCATTAACCATTATAAGGTTGAAACCATACACGATATATGGCCTAACCTCGGATTCTTTGTTCATGGAGGGGTAGCGTTTGAACCTTACAAAAAAGGATTTGAAAAGCTTTTGGGAAAGCCAATCGTATATGTGGAAAATTATCTTTCGAGCGAAGGATTCCTTGGATTTAAAGATAGGGAACATGCCAAAGGCATCCGGTTGATACTAGACAATAACATATTCATGGAATTTGTACCGTTCGATGATAAAAATTTCAATAGCGAAGGTAAAATGGTAGATAATCCTGAAGCCCTAATGATTCATGAAGTGGAAGAAGATAAGGATTATGCTTTGCTGATGAGTACAAATGCAGGCGCTTGGCGTTATTTAATTGGTGATACTGTCAGGTTTGTCGATGTTGAAAAAGCAGAGGTGGTAATTACCGGAAGAACTAAACATTTTTTAAGTCTTGTAGGCGAGCACCTCAGCGTAGAAAATATGAATCGGGCCGTCCAGTTGGTTAGTGAAGAACTAAATATATCCATTCCGGAATTTACTGTCGTTGGTTTCCCATACGAAAACTTTTTCGCACATAAATGGTATGTTGCCTGCGATGATGGAATAGATGCCAATACGCTGGCACAAAAAATAGATAGTTATCTATGTCAGTTGAACGATGATTATGCTGTAGAAAGAACAAGTGCCTTAAAGGAAGTATTTCTTGAAAAGCTTTCTGAAGATGTATTCTTGAAATTCATGCAAAAGACAGGTAAGGTTGGCAGCCAGCATAAATTCCCGAGAGTAATGAAGGGAAAACTTTTACAGGAATGGAACGAATTCCTCAACCCCACCCCAAAAGAAAAAATAATCAAGTAAACTAAAACTCTTCATTTTAATAGTGAGATCCGTAATCAAATCTACAATAGAATCAAATCGTAATTTGTAATTTGTAATTTGTAAATTTTAATGGTTAACGCTTTAATAAAAGGAATCTCATTAGGTCTTTTGCTTGCTATTTCCGTTGGACCTATTGTATTTACTGTCATTAAGCAAAGTATAAGCAAAGGATACAAAGGTGGACTGACTTTTATAGCTGGCATTTCCTTAAGCGATATTTTACTCGTTATTTTTAGTAATCTTTTTACTAATTTATTCAGCCTGCTGAATGCGCATAAGGAAGGACTGGCCGATATTGCCAGTGTATTTTTGATCATTATAGGGGTATATTATTTGTTTTTTAAAAAGCCAAAGCTTACAGAGCAGCAAACCCCTCTTTTAAAATCAGGAGGCTATATAAAAACTTTCGCTACAGGTTTTATAATGAACATCTTTAATCCGGGAATTATTGTATTCTGGCTTACTACCGCAACTAGCTTTATTGATCATTCCACAAAGGAGAGGGTCCTGATCTTTGGAACTGCTTTGTTTATTGCCCTTGCTGCAGATGTAACTAAAGTACTTTTAGCTAACAAGATCAGGCAAAAACTTACTCCAAAAAATATTCATTTAGTAAACCGCATTAATGGAGTTATTCTTATAGGTTTTGGTATTGTGATCATTATCTTACAGCGGTAAAGTCTCTTAACCTATGGAGAAAAAATCAAAAGGTCGTAGAGTATGGAAATGGATAAGGCGCATTTTCATTACCCTGTTTTTACTTCAATTATTTTATATTATCATTTTAAAATGGATAAACCCGCCCTTTACTCTCACTCAATTACATAGCTGGATTAGCGGAAATGGCTTAAAAAGAGATTATGTCAGCTTTAATCAAATGTCTTATAATATAAAGCTGGCAGTGATTTCATCAGAAGATCAGATTTTTGCGGATCATAGTGGCTTTGACTGGAAAAGCATTGAGAAAGCTATGAAGTATAATAAAAGAAAGCCTAACCGTATAAGAGGGGCAAGTACCATTAGTCAGCAGGTCGCAAAGAATGTTTTTTTATGGCAGGGTCGTGACTGGATTAGAAAAGGATTAGAAATATATTTTACTAAAATGATTGAATGGATATGGGGAAAAAAACGAATACTCGAAATGTATTTGAATGTTAGCGAAATGGGTAAAGGTGTATTTGGAATTGAAGCTGCGTCTGAGAAAAACTTTGGCAAGCATGCAAAAGACCTTTCAAGAAGAGAGTCATCTCTTATTGCAGCCACGCTGCCCAATCCAAAGCTTTATACAATAAAGCCCATGTCACAATACGTATCAGTAAAAAGTTATTGGATACAACGTCAAATGAAAAACCTTGACGGAGATGAAGACATAGAAGCCATCATTAAGTAGTCAGCCTCTAACCACTAGCTACTACCATCTACTAATTCCTCCCCTTGTCAACTTGTCAACCTGTCAACTTTCCACGTCCCGCCTACTTCACTTCCAAAACAACCCTATCGCTATTCTTCGTAAACGTTTTATCGCTGGAACGGATAGCGAAGATTAAAGAGTATGAACCAGAAAGCAATTGTGGGTTGAAGCTAACGTCAGTTATATTCTTTTTAATGATATCATTAATGCAAATGCCTGTATAAATATCTTTTATTTTATAATCCTTTTTAAATACTCCAATGATTATAGGTTCATCTTCTTCGGGATGTTTTTCAAGAAATGAAAAATAAAGAGAAGGAATGTCAATTCTGAAGTTGATTCTTAATGAATTGTTTTCATTTACAGTATACTTTCCGCGTTCTGGTCTGATTTGGATTTTTGAATAGGAATGAAAGCTGCTGTCGGAGCTATAGCCTATTTGCCAGAGTGGTGTTTGTATTCTATGTTGAAATGTATCTGTAGAATAAATATCCATTACATATACGGCCTTTCCCAATAGTGAATCTTCAATTGGCCAAAAATTATAATTGTTCTGACGTTGTGTATAGCTATTAAGCGAATAGGTTAATTGTCCTGTATAAAACCGATACTTTGATGCTCTTTGGTAATTACTGTTAAATACCACAGGCAGCCTATTGGTTTCTTTTTTCAATATTCCCGGCCACTGCTTCCATGCAAAATATCGTTCTGTTATTGGATCGGCAGGAACTATATTTATTATAGTTAAAATTCGTGCTGCCAGTATAATTAATATTGAAGGGATCGCAAGAATAATAAACCATCGCTTCCAGCTTTTATTTCCCTGAAAGAATTGATGACTTAATACGATTAATGGTATCAGTGCTGGAGCTGTCCAGTTAGCTTCCACTCTTCCTTTGAGTGTGCTTATTAAAAAGAAAAGGAAAAAACCAATAGCTGTAAATTTTAAAGCAGTTTCAAGTTTGTTTGCAGGACGGTAAATAAAAGAAATTGGCCAGAATAAGATACCCATAAGCGGACCTGCTATTAATAATTGACCCAGCAGATAATCAGAAGTGAATAGAAGATCATAATCATCGGCACTTCTTTCAAATAAATGATATCTGAATGTTATCCAATTGTGCTGGTACTGCCAATAAATATGAGGGAGAAACAAAATAGCACACAGAAATCCTGCCGCATAGATTTTAGGGTCTTTTAGCATTCTGATATTTGAAAGAATAATAAAGAGTATCACTAATGCTCCATGGTATTTACTATACATTAAGCAGGCGGCAATAACACCTAAAAGGATGGAATTTTTCCAGTCTGGATTTTCTGCATACCATTTATACACAAGGAATAGTACTGAAGTAAAAAAAACGAGAGGAATATCAGGAACAGCAAAAAAGCCCGCAAGCTGTAATATGATCATTGACAGGCAGATGGTATAAAAAATAAATGGATCTTTTTTAGTACAAAGCTTTTCTGTAATTAATAGAGTAAGAGTATTTAATAAAAGGGGGAAAAAACGAATGCTTAGTTCATTGGTAAAAAAGATCGTTCCTGCCTTTATCATTAAAGCGATCATGGGTGGATGATCGAAATAGCCCCACGCTAAATAATGTGAATAAATCCAATAATACGCCTCATCATCCTGCAGTTCAGTAAAATAGGCCTGGAATAATCCAATTAGGATCCATGAGATGTAAAAAATAACACGATGGTGCTTTTTGATAAATGGTGACACAACAAAACTTATCTTTTAAAAACAGTATTAATAATACTGACAGCAGTTTGTAAACGTTGGGTATCTGAACCTGATATCTCAGCCCACTTTCCATTAGAATTGATCATAAGGTCTTTATAGGTTTTATAAAGCCTTCTGCGGATGTTGATATCCGGATATTCACGTAGTTCATCTTTTACCCATGGAAGATCTATGTTGCATAAAAGATAAAGATCGTATTGCCGCTTGGCTATTTGTTTAAGTATCCAGGAATAACAATGGTCATAAGCTATCTCGCACCATACTTTCATTACATACATATCTGTGTCTATGAAATAGAGTTTGTTCTTTGCGAGATTGACCATCGTATCTTCCAGTTCCAGTTGTCCCATGGCAATATTTAAAAGGTCCTCATAATTATACTTTCCTTTTTTCTCTATAAGATATTCTCTGGCAAATTCAGGGCACCAGCAGGTTTGGTAATGTTCTGCCAGTTGTTTACATAATGTACTCTTACCGGTTGACTCAGGTCCTATCACTACAATTTTGTTCATGTCAGATGTTTACAAAAGTAATTTTCTTTCAACTTCTTCAGCTCTTCGTATCCACTCTATCAATCCAAATATCGCTAGTATCAGTAATACACTATAATAAACACTTGTAAAAGCTAATCCTTTAATATAATATAATGGTATGGATGCAATATTGGTTGCTATCCACCAATACCAGCTTTCTACCTTTTTTTTTGCCATCAGCCACATGCCAGTATACGCTGTAGCAGAAGCAAAAGCGTCTGCCCAGGGAATTGTAAAGGCATTGAATGCTGATTTTAAATAAACCAGAGAGAAATAAATTGCAATATAAAAGAGTGAAAAGAAAGCAAGATGACCAGTCCACTCCTTAATTGTGCTTTTTGTTATGTGAAGTATATGTTCATTACGTTCATTTTTCCTGGTCCAGATGATCCATCCATAAATACTTACTATAGTATAGTACAGGTTCACACTGGCCTCCCCAAACAAATCGTTCTTTACGCTTAAATAAACATATATAATTGTGTTAACCAACCCTACCGGATAAACCAATATATTTTCTTTTCTTGAATACCATACACTTACAATGCCACTAATTACCGCAATGAATTCAAGCAATGTAGTATCCTTCAATTCATTAATAAATTCTTGTAACCATAGATGCATTTCGCAAACCTAAATGTAAATTCTTAATAAGCCATCCGCCATCCGCCATCCGCGATCAGAGATCAGCGATCAGAGATCCGAGATCCGCGATCCGCGCTCCGACATCCTCCATCCCCTTCTCTAACCATTTAATTTCAATTTTCAAATCAAATCGTACATTGTAAATCATAAATTATAAATCTAATGAGCGTTTGCCGGCATCCGTCTACTTCCACAGTATTTTCTAAATTGCTTAACCCATTATTATGCATCTGCATAATTTTTGTCATACTGTATGTCGGTCAGGGGATACTGAAGCCATTCGCATTTTCATGTTTATTGGCTATGCTTTTGATATCACCCTGTAGCTTTTTTGAAAGGCAGGGTTTTCCCAGAGGCATTGCAGCATTGATATCGCTGATTATGGCCCTTCTGGTTTTTTTTGTGGTCTTTTATTTTATTTCAAACTCTTTATTAAGCTTCAGGAACGATATTCCTTTAATGATCCAGAATCTAAATGATGCAATTCATCAGCTGGAGGTCTCTGTTCAAAGCAAATTTCATTTAAGTACACAAAAGATGCAGGACTTATTAAAATCCTCCAGCAGTAAAGTGCTGCCTTCTACCTCTAGCCTGATGTATACAACGGTGTCTACTGTGAAAGATGTATTTTTTGTAAGTATAGTAATATTCATTACCACCTTTTTACTTTTACTTTATAGAGGATTGATTGTTCTTTTCTTTACCAGCATTTTCGCTGAGCAATATTCAAATAGCATTCATGATATATTTGTTAAGACCAGATTCGTGATCAGAAGCTATGTAGTAGGATTGTTTATTGAAATGATTGTGGTAGCCACGGCATATTGTACCGCATTATTTATTATAGGTGTAAAATATGCTCTTCTTTTAGGCGTAATTGGTGCAATTTTGAATCTTATTCCTTACTTGGGCATATTCATGGCTTGCATACTAAGTGCTCTCGTTACCCTTACAACCAATTCTCCCGAAAAAATTATTTGGATAGTTGTCTGTTTGCTGGTAATTCATCTTACAGATGCAAATATTCTAATGCCTAAGATCGTTGGCTCCAAAGTAAAAATAAATGCGCTTGTTACAATTATGGGGGTAATTATTGGAAGTGCTTTATGGGGAATAGCAGGCATGTTTATGGCCGTACCTATACTAGCCATATTGAAAGTTATATTTGAAGGAATTGAACCTTTGGCTCCTTTCGCAATAATTATGGGTGACGATACCACAGCGCCTTCAAGACACGTATTAAAGAACATTGCTCAAAAAGTCCGCTCCCGCCGCCCCAAAAAATAATAAACATCCCCAATCCCTAATTCCCTATTCTCTATCCCTCCTCCACTTCACCATTCAATATTCCTTGCTCAATATTCACTATTCATTATTCCTTGTTCTCTATTCTCTATTCAATATTCCTCTCTCCACTTCACCATTCACTATTCCTTGTTCAATATTCTTTATTCACTATTCCTTGTTCTCTATTCTTTATTCCCTACTCCGCCTCCGCCACCACTTCCTTAACCTCAGGGATCATTCTCTTCATCATACCTTCAATTCCTGCTTTTAAAGTGATCATTGAAGAAGGACAACCACTACAGCTTCCCTGAAGCATTAAATTCACTACACCTTCTTCGTAGCTTCTGAATTGTATAGCGCCGCCATCCATTTCAACGGCCGGACGAACATAATTATCTAATAATTCCTTGATCCTTTTAACTACATCACTGTCATCAGCATGAACATCATTACTGCTTTCCTTCTTTATAGTAGCCACTTCCTCTTCATTAATAATAGACTTCCCTTCTTCCAGGTATTCTTTCAGAAACTGACGCACGGACGGTATAACATCATCCCAATTGGTTTCTGATGTCTTGGTAAGTGTAACAAAATTGGAAGCTATGAAAATGGATTTAATAAACGGAAAGCCAAATAGTTCTGTAGCAAGGGCTGATGGCTTAGCGCTTTCCACATCAGGAAAATCAATGCTTTTACCGGGATACAATAATTTGTTGGCCACAAATTTCATTGTTTCTGGGTTCGGGGTCATTTCGGTATATATGCTGATAACGGGATTTCCTGTCTTGATCATGATAGCTTTATTTGACTTGCAAATTTACAAAACAATCACCCAGCAACTCATAACAATTGCAAATCGCATCCTTTCAACTCTTTGTTTTAACTAAAATGTGACAGTTTTTCAATAATCTCATCTTTAAAAGCTTCTTTTAATTCCTGCCGTGCCATAGAACATAGGCTCTCCTTTCTCCGATAGTTCAGGATGATCAGGTATAGTAATGAGGTTTTTAGGAACAATATAAGCGGGTGTTATTAATAACTGCCATTTACCCATTGAGTAAATAAATGGAATGGAAAATTCATAAGCGAGCAAATCGAAGCGCTGTTCATTTTTGTTCACTTGGCTGGAGGTTCCTGGTAGCAATAAAAACCCTGGTTTTTTCTCATAATAACTATTCGTAAAGTTCTGAGTTCCTGAATAAATAGTAAAAGTTGGATCTATTACTATAACACTATTATCATTGTTCTGGATCCTGAATATATGATCTATCCCGGATGTGGCTCCATAATCCGCCTTATTACTGTATTTTATATCGGCTCCTCCTGTAATATTGAATATAGATGTAAGATAACTAAGGTTTATCCCGGCTTGTCCTTTCAGGGCAGATTGTACCAATTGACTGCTTTGCTTATAAAAAGGTTTTGACAGGTAAATATTGGTAAACCATTTTTTACTTATATGTTGAAATCCTAATGTTGTAATAGTTCCGGCATATTGAAGTCTCTCTACTTGGTTATTTATAAAAACGGGAGCAGCGTTTACATAAAGATGCTGAGTGAACCAGATTTCAGCCAACGGAAAAAATCCACTGCTTTTCAGGCTGTCAGTTCTTCCATAATAATTAAAGCCGCTATTATAATTAAGACCAAGTTTAAATTCAATCTTGTTGGGTGTAGTACTGTCATTTTGAGCATTGACCACCGAAATACATGCAATAAATAATAAAACAATAAAGTAGTTCTTTTTCATAAGAGTAGTGTTAAAAAACCACCCTGGATTGCTCCAGGATGGCTTAAAATAAAATGAGTAGATTATTGTTTTGATGAACTGGCAGAGGTAGATGATTTTACTTCTGTTTTACTTTCTGCACTTACTTTGGTCTGCTTTTCCTTATCAATGGTTTCTTTAGATTTTTCGGCTGTACTTTTTGCAGCATGGCTTGCTTTAGCTTTTACTTCGCCTGCTTTGCTTTCTGTTTTATCAGCGGCGTTTTTTCCATTCACTTTAACATGAGCGCTGGCTCCTGCATTTGCAGATTCTTCTGAATTTGAATTCACAGAAGAAGTTTTACCCACGGATGCCTTATTGGAGTTTTTTACATCTGCACTCGTATTGGCGCTGACTTTTTTGTCTACGTTAGAGCTTTGCTCTGCTTTCTCTTTTACTTCGGCACTTGTTTGAATCGATTTGCTTTCTTCTTTTTTAGCAGTTGCAACTGTTTTTGATTTTACTTCTTTGCTTTTTGCTGTTGCATTATTTTTTACTGTTGTAGCAGCTTTGGTAGATGCGCTGGCTGCTGCTTGTGTATTAGCATGGACAGCTACTGATTTTGAAACTGCTGCCTGAGTGCTGTTTGTAACGCCCAGTTTTACTTGTGAATAAGAGAAAGAGGCAAATAAAATACTTACTGAAAGTAAAATTGTGTTCTTGATCGTCTTCATAGATGTAGGTTTTTAGTTTGTAATACTAAGATGGAAATTTTATACCAAAAGTTTAATTTGATTTATAAAAATTTTATCAATAGTATTCTTACTAAGAATTTTCCCCATCAACTTCAAACCTCAAACTTAAACGATCATAAGCTTCGCATAATTCAACATTATCTTCTTCTCCCCGTTAACATCAAATTTTATTGTAGCGACCGGGTTATGGTTCGATCCTTCTAGCTTAATTACTTCTCCAAAGCCAAACTTCTGATGTTCTACACGCATACCCACTTCCAGCTTTGATACATCACATGGAATAAAATTAGGTGAAGGTACATGGGCAATTTCTTTGGGTTTTGAATTGCCGCTTAGTAATGTGGATACAAAGCTTTTTTCTTTAGATTCACTTCCGCCGCCGCCAAATCCTCTCTGCATTCGCTCAAATGCGCTTCCCATGGAAAAGCCGGAAGAAGTTTGATTTTTAGCTCCTCCTCCTGCAAATGACTTATCAATATATTCAACAGGGATTTCGTCAATGAACCTGCTTGGATCATTTTGCTGTAGCGTTCCGAATTTATAGCGGGTATTGGCATAAGTAAGATATAATCTTGCCTTAGCTCTTGTTATGCTTACATAAAAAAGTCTTCTTTCTTCTTCCAGTTCTTCACGGGT
>JBJMLT010000501.1:0-2661 GCA_045805165.1 Flavisolibacter sp. | reverse complement strand
GTTTCGTGTTCACTAAAAGACCTGAGTGGGCTGATTATTATTTCTGGGCTCCTGAAATTAGCTATGATAAAGGCAAAGTGTATATATATTATGCAGCCCATAAGAAAAATGGTAATCTGTGTATCGGTGTAGCCAGTGCAAACAAACCTGAAGGTCCTTATAAAGATCATGGACCATTGATGTGCCAGCCAGATGGTTCCATAGATGCTTTTCCAATGAGGAATAAAGATGGAAAACTTTATCTGATATGGAAAGAAGATGCTAACAGCATTAATAAGCCTACTCCAATATGGGCCATGCAAATGAATGAATCCAGAACGGCTTTGACAGGTGAAAAGAAAGAGCTTTTTAGAAACGATAGTAAATGGGAAGGAAATCTTGTAGAGGGAGTTTCTATTATAGCACACGGAGATTACTTCTATGCAATATATGCCGCATCTGGCTGTTGCGGTATAGCATGTACCTATGCTGTAGGAGTAGCAAGATCGAAAGACTTATTAGGTCCCTGGGAAAAATATCAACGGAATCCTGTATTAGTTAATAATCAAACATGGGTTTGTCCTGGCCATGGAACACCGATAGAAAAAGATGGTAATTATTATTTTTTACATCATGCGTATAATAAAAAATCAATTCCATTTACAGGAAGAGAAGGGATATTATCGAGGTTTACGTTTACTAAGGATAACTGGATTGAATTTATAAAAGATACTACCGCACCTATTAATACGAATATTAAAATAACCGATGAATTTAAAAGTAAAAAGTTAAGCGATCAATGGCAGTGGAGCATTTTTGATTCTATTATTTATAAGATAGGAAATGAGATACTTTATTTAAAGTCAAAATCAGACGCAGGTTCATACATTGGACAAAAGATATACTCTTCGAATTATGAATCTTCAGTTTCAATAATTCCGAATAAAACTACAGCTATGGCTGGTCTGGGTATTATTGGTGATGATAAAAACCTGGCAGGCATATTTTATTCCAATGGAACTGTATCAATAATCCAATACAAGGAAGGTATTAAAAAAGTTATTGAAGAAAAAAGCATATCGACGCAATCAATGAATGTTTCTAATCTTGTCTATTTTAAAATGCAAGTAAAAGACTCAAAGAATGTTTTCTTTTATTATAGTCTTGAAAATAAAAAGTTTTATTCTTTAAATCAACATCCGGTTAATGCGGATTTTATTCCTCCATGGGACCGGGCGGTTCGGGTTGGATTAATCTCGACCGGCTCTTTTGATAAAATTGCTGCATTCAAAAAATTTCAAATGGCTTCTAAATAAGTTTGCCTTATTACTGCAGAGCATGAATTAATAATTTGTGATCATGAGATAAATTGGGGAGCTTTAGATAGAGTGTTGAAGGTATATTATTTGCTGATAAACCTGAATGGATCACATGAACGAAGTATCTGTAAAAGAACCGAGGTTCATTATAGTTATAGGTACCTCAGCTGGAGGAATAACTGCCCTTACTGAATTGGTAAATCAATTTAATTCAGACTGGGATGCTGCATTTTTTATTGTATTGCACTTGTCCCGTAAGGGTATTTCCGATTTTTTAGTCCATAAACTGCAGGAGCATACCAACTTACATTGTGAAAGAGCAATGGAAGATGGACCCATTCAAAAAGGCCATATTTATATTGCCATGCCTAACTTTCATATGCTTGTGAAAAATGGATTGGTCAAGTTAGGCCATGGTCCGGAAGAGAACCGCTGGAGGCCTTCGATCGACGTTCTTTTCCGGTCGGCTGCTGCTTATTATAATAGCAGAGTAATTGGGATCGTTCTTACAGGTCTTCTTGACGACGGCACTTCTGGCATGTGGGCTATTAAAAGAAGCGGAGGCTCTTTAATAGTTCAGGATCCTAATGAGGCAGAATATCCTGATATGCCTATTTCTGTATTGAATCGGATGGAAGTAGATTATTGCGTGCGTTTAGGAGAAATGGGTAAGATAATTGAGGAACTAATTCAAACTAAAACAATTACTCCTATTACAGTTCCAGACGACATTATTGCTGAAGCCGACATCACAGAAAAGGTTGTAACCGGAATACAAACTGTAAAGCAATTAGGTCATCAGTCAGTATATACTTGTCCAGACTGCGGGGGAAGTCTTTTTCTTATTGAAAACGGGAAATTGAACAGATACAGGTGTTTTACGGGGCATGTATATAACGAAGCAGATCTGAATATTAAACAGGCAGAAAATATAGAATCAACTCTGTGGGTAGCTTTAAGAATGATAGAAGAAAGAAAAAATCTATTAAGTAAAATGGAAGATCAAAGCAGGGAAAGAGGATTTTCGAGAATTGCAAATGATCATCAGATAAAAGCACAGGAATTAGAAGAGCACATAAACAAATTAAAAAAGATCCTTTTTATTACGCAGGATAAAGATGAAACCTGACAGTTTTGCTACTCTGTCACTTTTTAAAATCAGTAACATCTTCAAATGCCAGCAATATTAATTGTTGCTGGTGAATTTTTTGTATAACCTTACACGCATTTATTATAAAGCTCTTTTCACCGGTACCAGTAAAATCATGGGTAATTTCCAGACCCTGATATTGAGAATTCCTGTATAAATATTCCTGTATTAAATTTCTAATTTCAGGAATATCCCATTTACGGTTAGCTAATT
>JBJMLT010000500.1:0-5133 GCA_045805165.1 Flavisolibacter sp. | reverse complement strand
GCGGTGAAAAATATCTTGGCATCGGACCTTCTGCGCATTCTTATAATGGAATACAAAGAAGATGGAACCCTTCGAGCAACCAGCTCTATCTAAGGCAGCAAAATAACGGAGGCCTCACCAGGGAACACGAAGAGTTAAGTGCCACGCAAACCCTGAATGAATATATCATGATCTCTTTACGAACCATTGAAGGAATTGATTTAAAAAGAATAGAAAAAGAGTGGGGAGCGGAGGAGAAAAACAGAATATTTAAGCAATTAGAAAAGTTTACAATAAGAAATTTAATATTTATTGCGAATGAACATATTCAATTGACGAATGAGGGAATGTTGATGGCGGATGGGATTGCGAGTGATTTGTTTACCGTGGGGAAAGTTGATAAGGAAAAAAGTTGACAGGTTGACAAGTTGACAGGGAGGTGGGTTTCACGAAAAGATCCTTTAAGGAGGTAAGGGCGCAAAGGGTTGGCTGGAGGTTGGCTTATAGTTGGCTTTGAGTTGGCTTTGATATGGCTTTGATATGGCTTTGATACGCTTTAAAGGGAGGAGGAGGGAATAACTTCATAATTTGTTAACCTGTCAACCGGTTAAGCAAAAAGATCGGCAAATATAAAAGACCCGTTTGATCTAAAGAAATTGTCCAGCCATAGACGGGATCAAACTTCAAATTTCAACCCTTAAAGTCTGTGGTCAGTGGACTATTGACCGTGGTCTTTTTATTAATTAAATCAGCACTTTCTCAATTTCTTTAAATCCTACTGCAGGATTCAGTCGATCCCATAAGATCTTATAAATAGTGGAAGCTATGGGAATATCAGCATTGATCTTTTTATTGATGTTGTAAATACACCTGGAAGCATAATAGCCTTCCGCCACCATATTCATTTCCAGTTGGGCAGATTGAACGGTATATCCTTTCCCTATCATATTTCCGAAAGTGCGGTTACGGCTGTAAAGAGAATAACAGGTTACCAGCAAATCTCCGAGATATACAGAGGCGGCATAATTAATATCCTTTTTATTTGTGAGAGGATCTATCAGTTCATGCTGGCCTACTACCATATGCTTTGCTCCAACTTCCCGGAGGAAAGATGCCATTTCATCTGCGCTGTTAGCAATGTAGACACTTAAAAAGTTATCTCCATAATCCAGCCCATGAGCAATACCAGCGCCCAATGCATAAATATTTTTAAGAACGGCCGCATATTGCACTCCCAGTATATCTGTATTAATTATGGTATTGATATAATTATTTTCGAAAAGAGCCGCAATCTGTCCCGTTTCTTTTGGGTCTATACCTGAGAAGGTGAGATAAGATAATTTTTCTGCAGCGACTTCTTCGGCATGGCAGGGCCCCAGGACAGCAAAATAATTCTCAATTGGGATACCAAATTTCTTTTCCAGGTAATCATTCAGAAGAACATCAGCACCAGGTACAAGTCCTTTTATAGCTGACAGAACTTTTTTATTCTTCAATGAAATTCCTTCAGGTTGCTCCATCACATTTTGCATATAAGCGGATGGAACTGCCAATACCAGTAACTCTGAATTATTAATGACCTCCCCAACATTATTATATAACGATAAAAGTGAAATATCGAAATAAGCCGAGGAAAGATAATTTGGATTGTGGCGACGAGCTTTAATATAATCTATAGAAGAGGGATTACGGATCCACCAATTAACTGAATGCTTATTATCGGTGAGGATCTTTACTAATGCAGTAGCCCAACTTCCATTTCCAATTATGCCAATTGAAGGCTGTTCTTTATTCATGCAACGGGCTTTACTTTTCGAACAACTTATCTTTAGAAACTATCCTAATCTTTGAACCTGTCTTAAGTGTTTTGCTTACTGCATCGAATGGTCCGGTAACTACTTCCTCACCTTCCTTTAAACCAGATGTGATCTCAAAATTGTTAATGTCCTGTATGCCGGTTGTTACTACTCTTTTCTCCACTTTATTATCCTTATTCACAATAAAGACCACTTCATCCAGTTCATCTGAAGAAACGGTATTTGTATTTTCATCAGCGTTATTATCGTCGGAACTCTTTTTATTTTCTTTTTTCTGCTGATCAATATTCTTATCACTGCCTTTGATCCTTGTGCCAACAGCAGCAATAGGAACACTAATAACGTTTTCCTTCTTTTTTGTTTTAATATCCGCACTAGCATTCATACCAGGCCTGAAAGGAAATTTCTTTGTACCCGGCATGTTGAGCAGGTCTTTATAAAATTGCGGCAACAGTCGCACATGAACTTCATAATTGGTAACATCATTTGCGTTGCTGGTTGTAACTGACCCCGTTTTATTGGTACTGCTTGCTATCTGGGTTACTATGCCCGGAAATTTCCTGTTGTTATACGCTTCGACCTTTACATCTGCAGAATCTCCTACATTCACTTTTACAATATCGTTCTCACCTACATCTACTCTAACCTCTATTGTACTCATATTTGCTACCCGCATCATTTCTGTACCAGCCATTTGAGCGGTACCCACTACCCTTTCACCTTTCTTTACATTGAGCAGTGAGATCACTCCATCCATTGGAGCTGTAAGTGTAGTACGTCCTAAATTCTTATTCGCCATTACCAGACTTGTTGCTGTACTTTTAGTTCCCGCCTGAAGACTTTTAATATTTTCGAGCGCTGCATTGTATTGCGATTGAGATGATTTGAACTTTGTTTCATATTGTTCAAATTCGGCCTTAGATATCACTTTCTGATTAAATAAACCTTTATTCCGTTCGTAAACTGCCTTATCCTGATCTAATTGGGCCTTTAGGGCTTCCAGCGCAGCTTTGCTATTTGCGACAGTAGCTTCTGATTGTGCGACACGAGCAGCAGCTTCATCCCGCTGAGAAGAATAAATATCTGCATAAATGCGAGCCAGCACCTGCCCCTTTTTAACACTATCGCCTTCCTGCACTTTCAACTCAGTAATTTCACCTGAGATATCGGGACTGATCTTAACTTCTATTTCAGGATATATTTTTCCACTTGCATTTACTGTTTCGGTGATATTGCGCCTTTGTGCTTTTTCAATTGTTACCTTAACTCCTTCGGAGGAAGAATTGCTTACCATCTTTCCCACTACAACCAATACCAGCAGCAAGCCTACGATAATCAAGATCCATTTTACTGATTTCTTCATATACCTGATAATTTCAAATTAGAGTTTAATTCCCTGTCCCTTATAAAATTCCAGCACTTTCATTTTAAATACATAATCAAATTGCGCCAACAATTGCTGCAACCTAGCACTAAATAAATTGTTTTGGGTAGTGATCAGATCAATTGTATTTAGTAAGCCTGCATTATATCTTTTAGTAGCAAAGTCATAAGCTTTTTCATTCGCGAGCACTGTTTTCCCGGAAGCATTATATTTTGCCATGGAAGTGAGAACATCATTATACGCTTTATAGATGTTCTGCTTCAAGGTCTGATTATCCAATTGCCTTTGCAGCTGATAATTAAGCAGCGTTAATTTAGAGCGGTTATAATTTGTACGCAATACACCTCCATTTGCAATAGGTATGCTTAAACTTATTCCAACCTGCTGCCGAATATTCTGATTCAACTGCTCGAAATAAGGGATAAAAGCGGTATTATATTGCGTAAAAGGCTGAACAGGATAAACCAGGTAATCTGTATTATTAAAATTGACAGTTCCGATAGCTGGATTAATAGTGTAAGAACTTACATTCTTAGTTGCTTTGTCGAAATAATTAGTACCTGCTACTCCAAAAAGTGAAAATGTAGGATACATAGATGCTCTTGCCGATGCAACGAATTTTTCAGCCGCTTTAACGTGGAAATCGTTTACCCTTTGCTGCGGAAGATTCTGTAAAGCCAGATCATATACTGCTTCTGGCTGGAGATCGGATAATTTTTCAAGAGGAATGCTTTCGACGTTTGGAGTTGTGATCTGAAATGGACTACCTGCATCCAGATTGAGGTATGCTTTTAATAAAAGCATGGCCTGTGTTTCATTGCCCTGTGCCGTTATAAGATTAGAGCTGTCTGTGGCTAACTGGGCTTCCAGCTGAATTAAATTTAATTCGGGTACATTTCCCGCATTCACCAGCTTCCTTGTATTTTCCAATTGGGCAGTTGTCTGTGATATCTGGACAAGACTTACACTCACCTGCTGCTTTGACAATAGCGCCTGAAGATAAGCACCGGCTACATTTAGTGAAATATCATCTTTTAACTTATCAACATTGGCTGATGCTGCCTGATATTCAAGCAGATTGCCAGCAGTTGCATTTCTTTTACTGAACCAATTAAAAAGGTCGGCACCTGCCTGAAGTGTATATCCGCTGGAGATGGAGCTTTGAGTAGAAAGTCCGAAAGAAACCGGATTCTGGTAACGTCCGGAAGTGTAATAAGTATTACCACTAAAAGTAGCAGACGGATATTGGGCAAGCTTGCTTTGATTATATGTTAAAGCAGCCAAACGAGCCTGAACATCCTGTTGCTTTACAGAAATATTATTAGCGAGAGCATATTCCACGCATCTTCTCAAATCCCATTTATCCTGCGACAATGCGCAGACGGTTAGACCAAGAGCCAGGGATAAGCATAGTAATGGTTTGATCATGAACGTAAAAATAAGATAAATGAAATCAGACTATACCTGATTTAACGCCTGATTAATATCATCTATAAGATAAGAAGGTTCTTCCAGACCTACATACATGCGGATGAACCTGTGTTCCCTGTTATTTGGATCAAAATCTTCAGGATTTAAACCTGCGCATTTGGGAAGCACCAATGATTCATGTCCTCCCCAACTAACTGCCATAAGAAAATGCTTAAAAGATTCGCAGAATCTAGTTATAGAGCCGACGGAACTGTTCTTAAGGGTGAAAGTAAATAGCCCACATGCTCCGGACATTTGCTGCTTAGCCAGTTCATATTGAGGAAATGAAGAATGAAAAGGAAAAATAATCTCGTCTACCTTTGGATGAACCGACAAAAAAGAAATCACTTCCTCTGTCGTTCTTGATATTCTTTGGAGGCGCGCAGGCAAGGTTCTTAAACCCCTGATCAGCAGCCATGCATTAAACGGAGAAATACCACTTCCCACATTTAAATATTCGCTGTCAAATATCTTTTTAATTGC